>JALNZF010000016.1 GCA_023229435.1 Nitrospirota bacterium | reverse complement strand
AGGTATTTCCACCATTCCACGTTCCGCCGCATCCGGTAACTGACGTAATGTGATAGCCCGTATTTGGTGTCACAGTAAAGGTCTGGCTGTTGCCGCAATTCACCGTTGCAGAGGGAGGTGTTATTGTTCCGCCGCTGCCTGCAGAAGTGGTAATGGTATAGGTGTTGAGCGCAAAGCTTGCCGCAATCGTATGGTTGGTAGTTACATTGGAGATAGTGTAGTTGGTTATAGCTCCCTTGGAAACACCGTCAACTTTCACATCAACAATATGATAGCAAGCATTCGGTGTTATCGTAAAGGTCTGGCTACCGCCACAATTCACCGTCGGAGAAGGCGGTGTTATTATGCCTCCACTTCCTGCAGAGGTGGCAAGAGTAATAGGAGCTGTGTTGATTACAAAAGTTGCGGTCACTGTACAGCCGCAGGTGACAGTAGTACCCGTAAAATATGTTTGCCCGATTAACGTGCCGCCACACCCGGTAACTGACGCGATTTGATAGCAGGGATTCGGTGTCACATAGAAGACCTGGCCGATGCCATAAATCCCCGTTGCGGAATGAGGTGATATTGTTCCACCACTCCCTGCAGAGGCGGTAATTGTATAGGGGCTGGGCGCAAAAGTTGGGGTTACTGTACAGTCTGCGGTGATAGGACCCGTCGTATATGTATCCCCGTTTAACGTGCCGCCGCACCCGGTAACCGACACTATATGATAGCAGGGATCCGGAGTCAGAGTAAATTGCGTGGAATACCCGCTCTGCACTGTTTGAGGAAGCCATGGAACAATACTGCCGCCAGAGGCACCTTGTGGAGTTACTGTGTAGTACGTAACGGTAGGGCATTGAATAGAATTGTTTTGGCAGTATGACTTGCATCCATCGAGAGACCTCGGGCAACTTGGATCGTTATAATTACTCCACCAATTAACACAATCATAGCAATACGGATCGCCGTTACAGTTCGGATTAATATTGAGCGAGCAAGTACAACTATACCCAGGAGTACATTCGATCGAGGCACAATCATTCTGGATGCGGCACCAGGTTTGACCGAAGTCCGTGCAACTGGGATGATCAGCATACCATCCAGAGCAATGATCGTATAAGCATCCTATAGGACCAAAGTCACTTTCACATTGTAAATCGCACAAGCCCTTGTAATATTGACATGTGGCAGTATCATATGGACAGCACGCATATGAATTACTCAATCTAAACACAAGACTAAGTAAAGACAAAATGAAAGACAATAATAATGTTTTATTTGGTTTGAGCAAATAAATTGTTTTCATAACTACTCCTCTCTAGTATTTTGCAGTTGTTATCGACATAATCGCCTCAAGGAGCATACACTTGGTACGTCTCTTTACAACATCACTTAATCTTTCGAATTGCTCCCATATCAGCTATATAAAGAGTCGTTCCAGTTCCTGCAACAATACCGGAGGGAATGCTAAATCGAGCATTTGTAGCATTTCCATCGTCAGAACCCACCTTTCCGGTTGTACCTGCCAATGTCGTAACCTGTCCTCCGGAAATGACGATCTTCCGTATGTTTGAATTGCCGGTATCGGTTACAAAGAGGCAATTTCCATCCGAGGCGATTCCCAGGGGGTAATTGAAAAGAGCTGCTCCTCCTGTTCCATCGGTCGAACCAAGAGTGCCGGCAATTCCTGCCAGCGTGGTAACCGATCCCGTTTCCAAAACAATCTTACGAATTGTACTGTTACTATTGTCCACAATATAAAGATTTGGGCCATCTATGGTTATGCCTGCAGGATAGTTAAAAAGCGCGGATGATCCTGTTCCATCAGAGGAACCTGATTTTCCTGCAGTCCCCGCCAATGTCATGACCTGTCCTGTATTAATCAAAATTTTTCGAACTATGTTGTTCTTCATATCCGCAACAAAGAGGTTGGATCCATCATTTGTAATACCGGATGGATGGTTAAATTGAGCGTTGGGACCGATTCCATCTGCAGCTCCAATGACGCCGGCAGTCCCTGCCAATGTTGAAACTTGACCTGTAATAATATTGATCTTGCGGATCGTCTGGTTAACAGTGTCCGCAACGAAGAGATTTGTCCCATCCGTGGTGATTCCTTGCGGAGAATTGAAGCGGGCGGCTGAACCTATTCCATCCATGGAACCGGAAATCCCTGCCGTCCCTGCCAATGTCGTTACCGCTGCCGTCGAGATGACTACCTTGCGAATCGTATGATTAAAGGTGTCCGTTACATAAAGGTTTGTTCCATCTGTCGTGATCCCGGCTGAAAAGCCGAAATGCGCGTCTGTCCCAGCTCCATCATTGGAACCACTAGTCGCTTTTTGCCCTGCAATTGTTGAAACAACAGGTCCGGAGTTATTCGCACCTCCTTCGCTTCGACCTGACACAAGTACGACTGCAATAACAAATACGATGATAATCCCAACAATCCAAAGTCGGTTTTTCATAAGCCCCCCTTATTATTTGTTTTACAATGCTATCTACGATGAATTTCTAAATTATCTGTTACTGTTTTTCCATCGAATTTAAACTCGGTATCCTTTACGGTCTTCGTAATCGTAATGTACATAAGAAACCAAAAGGATCAGGCCTACTTTTCTGTCATTTATCGATTTCTACTTCATCACTCAATATTCCACTCGCCAGTACAAAAAATTCATGCTGATGTGATTTTCATCGTCATGCAGCCTGTGTCCATGTGTTGCAACTTGTATGGCTTGAACATTACGAAGTTCCCTGGAATCTGCCGGCTTGAATTTGGCAAGTTACCCGAGCATCACATGTAATACTATTTCCGTACGTGGAGTTCGAACGCGTTATTTTATCCCATTATAAAACAGTATTTGGAAGCAATATACATACCATTTAATAATACATTGTAATTATACATATTATTATAGGCATGAAGTACTATGTAAATAATCCCGTCAATTCGCAATTATTTAATTAAGCTTTAAATATCAATGCGCGGTGTTTATTATAGGCGAGAATATATACAATAATTTTATTTTCTGTAAATAATTCCAACATGCATTGACAAACAATCCTTAAGTATTATACATTAACAAATATTTTGTGGTTGATTTGGAGCTTTATCGCATGGTTATTTATTTGGGCAGGAAGGACCAGGGGTTACGGGAGACAGGTTGTTTTGTCATGGGCAAAAGAGTAGCAGATTGACGGGGAAACATCCAGAGAAAAAGAGGACGGGACTATGTTTTGGGATCGTTCGTGACGGTCTCGACGGCAAGTTTGCCTTTATCCGCCTGCTATCTCTTCTCTTCAGGCGTCTCGATCTTCAGCAGATCCAGCATCTTCTTCGCGTCCGGGATCAGCGCGCTGGAGGGATACTGCGTCAGGAACTTTTCCATGACCGTGATGGCCGCGGCGCGATCATCCTTGCCAATAAGATCGATGACGGCCTTGAGCTCCTTCATTTCTTCTTCCGTGACCGGTTCTTCACTCTTCTTCCCTTTCCAGTAGAGCTTTACCGATGCATCTTCCTTTATCCCGCGCATGCCTGCTTCGCCGGTGCTCAGGGGCTGGATCTTCTTCGGTACGATCTTGTCGATCTTCTTCTGGACCACCTTGATCCAGTCCGCAAGAGACAAGCCCTTCTGTTCCTGGGCCAGGGCCGTGGTGCAGCACAAGCCTGTTATTATGATAAGTGCTGCCAATTTATTGAACATAGAGACATCCCTTTTCATTGCGGATTGCGAATGCCTTTCACTCCGAACGGAGCCTGCCCTCGAGCATATTAATCGGGGGAACTCGTCACTCCGCACTGATTTATTTCACTCCCAGGCTCGCAGCAAGATCCGCATACTGCCGAACCACCCGCGGGTCGATCACTGCCGCGTCCAGGAATAAGCTCTTTGCGTACTCCTTTTTACCTGCCTGCAGTGAAACACGGGCCAGGTTCACCATGATCCCCGGTTCTCCAGGCGATGACCTGAGGGCCGCCTCATAGGCCTGACGCGCATCGTCAAGCCTGCCCTGCAGGTAGCTGATATTCCCGATATTGTTGAGCGCCAGGGCATTGGTCTTGTCCAGTGCCAGCAGTTTCTGGAACTGCTCAAGCGCCTCGGCAAAGAGACCATTCTCTCCATAGAGAATGCCGAGCTGCCCCAGCGTGGCGAGATCATCCGGGGTTTTTTTGAGCACATTACGATACGCGGCGGACAGGTACGCGAGACGCCGGCTCGCCAGCGCTTCGAGCTCCCCCTTGAAGGTCGCTTCGATCTCGCCACGCTTGACCTTCACCGTCCCCCCGGATCTGGGAAGCGTGACGGGCTTGAACTCGTCCCAGGTCTTCTGAACGTTGATGATGTTCGCCTTGTTCCTTACAACCCAGTCGCGATACTCTTCCGCACCCTTTTGCCAGGCGCGGGTAAAGGACGTTCCCACCATGGTCGTCTCCACGGGAATCCAGACCGTGCCCTGATAGAACACGATGAGCTCATTCGGGAGACCGAGCGTGATCTTGTCCGCCTCCGCGACCCCCGTGTTGAACAGGAGGAACATATGGCCCGGCACGTCCACAAACGCCGTGTCTATCCCGATGTTCTCCAGGCAGGCGGCAAAGAGGACCGAAAGGTCGTCGCAGTCCCCGCTCTTCTTCATGAGAGTCTCGCGTGGATACTGGAGATAGGTCACGTCCGCGGGGCTTGTGGAAAAGTCCTGGAACGGGCTCAATGGGTCCACGATATACTTGAGCCCAAGAACGCCGAACGCTTCGTAGATGCCCCGGGCGTACACAAGGGTCTGCGGCAGATGGGGGTAGGCATCAGCGTACTGCTGCACAACCTGCCTGCTGAGATCGGCCACCATCGTGTCCGTGAGCGTCACGAAAGCGCCGAGCCTTGCCTTGTCGTCCCATTGCATTGCATGCCGTTCATAGAGCGTGAGCGGAAAGTTCCGGGACACGGTCCTGGGTTCACCCGCTTGCGAGAACGTGACCGCGATCTCGTACGGGAGCGGCGTATTCTCGGCGACCTCGAGAATATTCTTATTGAATACGGGTTTGAGCGGGACTTCGACCTGCTGCTTTGCAGCGATCTCGGGGACCTCGGTCTCGATCGGATTATCCATGAAATCCCTGGTCGAGAACCTCACCTTGACCTTCTGGTACGGAATGTCGGCGGTATTCACGATCACGACCTTGCCGAGGGGATGGGACTCATAATAGGTATACGCCGACGCGAACACCTCGCCGGTCTCCATCCTGATGATCTCGATGGGCTGGGCCGTCAACAGCGCCCTGGGCGTTGAGGCGACGACCACTTCACCCGGCGCGCTCTCATCGCCCTCCTTGCCGACGGCCGTTATCTGATAGTAATAGAGCGTATCGTTTGCAAGCGGACCGTCATCGAAGATCGTCTTTTCCGTTTTTGCCAGGAACTCATAGCCCGTCGACGCCTTTCTGGAACGGTACACTTGATAGTGTGTAACAAAGGGCTCAAGATTCGGCAGCCACGTGATCGTGATCTGATTCCCCCAGGCCTCACCCCTCACCCGTTTCGGTCTGGCGGGGACCAGCTTCGGCGTGACCGCGGAAACGACGCCCGACAGCGCGCTTTCGTTACCCTCCCGGGCCTGGCTGCTCACGCGGTATGAGAAAGACCGGTTGCTCGGCAGGTTCTTGTCCAGATAGGATGTCGTGGTCGAAGTACCGATGAGCGTGAAGGCGTCCGTTGGTGAATCAGCCCGATAGACCTTATACTGATCCAGGTAGGTTTCGGTATTTGCCTTCCAGCTCACCTGCACTTCATTTATTTTTGCCTGTGCCGTGACGTCCTTCGGCATTGCCGGCGTGTGTTTGAGGATAAAGACCTGCGCCCTTTTGTTGCCGCGGTCGCCGACATACAACCAGAGGCCCTCTTCCAGCGCAAGCCCCCGGGGCTCCCGGAACTGGCCCGCGTCGGAGCCTTCGCTCCCGAACTTTCTGAGAAATTTTCCATTACGGTCAAAGACCTGGACCCGCGAGTTCCCCGCGTCGAGCACGTACACCTCATTGTCCGGTGATACGACGATATTCTCCGGTTCCCGGAATTCCCCTTCTTCACTGCCGGTATTCCCCGTTTCCCAGATGAGACCGCCGTTGCTGTCATATTTCGCGATCCGGTCGTTTCCCCGGTCCGCAACGTAAAGGTTCTCGAACTCATCCGTTGCGATGTCCACAACCTCGCCGAACTGTCCGGCCAATTTTCCCGCTTTTCCAAATGCGCCGAGGAACATCCCCTTGGAGCTGAAGACCTGCACCCGCCTGTTCCCGGTATCGGCAACAGCGATGTTGCCCTTTGGACCCACGGCAACTCCCGAAGGCGATCGGAACTCGCCTTCTCCGCTGCCGGATTTTCCGAATACGTGCAGAAGGCTTCCTTCACTGTTGAACTTCTTCAGCCGGTCATTGCCGGTATCGGCGACCCAGAAGTTTCCAAGGCCGTCCACGGTCAGACCCCTCGCGTTCTTGAACGAGCCGGGGCCGCTCCCGCGCGAGCCGATGATGCGTCCGCCGCCTGAATTGCCAAGAACCGTGAGAGAATCTCCCGTCATGCCCCAGGCGTTCTTATTGATCGAGATGGCGGCCACCTCGCCCCGCATCTCCTGAGTGAACGCAACACCCGGCAATGGAGACAACGGTGTCAGCAACGGCGCATCCCCGTCTTCAGTTGAAATTACCTGGACCGTGTTCCTGGCCGCGTCAAGGACCCAGATCCTGTTCTCGTAACCGGCGATCAGTCCTGCTAACTCTCGGAACCGTCCCGGGCCATCGCCCTCGGAGCCAATGGAGCCGACAAGCTTGCCGCGGGGATCGAATTTTTTGACCTTGTAGTTTCCTGTGTCCGCAATATAAATGTACCCGCGGCTGTCCACGGCAATACCCTGCGGCCGATCAAGGCCGGCGGTCCCTTTCCCTCGCGAACCAAAGACGCGGACCTGAACACCCGTGGGGTCAAAGACGCGCGCCGTATCGGTCCCCGTGTCGATGACGTATATCCTGTGCTGCGCATCCACTGCCACGCCTACGGGCGCCTTCATCTCGTCGGTCTTCGTCCTTACCGTGATCTGGCGGACCGCGATGCCGCCGGTGGTCAGCACCTGCACGCGGCTGTTGCCCGTATCGGCAATAGTGACAAAGCCCGCGGAAACGGTTATCCCGGTCGGGCCGCTGAACTCACGGAGGCCGTCTCCCCTGGCGCCGAAACCGCGCACCCACTTCCCCCCATCGTCGAACACCTGGATGCGATTGTTGCCGGTGTCCGCCACGTAGACGAGGCCCTGCTCGTCGATCGCGATCCCTGCGGGATATTTGAACTGGCCCGGCTTGCTCCCTTTCAAACCCCAGGACAGCACGGTCTTGCCGCTCTGGTCCAGGACGACGATGCGATGGGCTTCGGTATCGGCAACGTACAAGCGATCTCCGTGAGCGGCCAACGCGCGGGGCGCGTGGAATTGACTCTGCTTCGCCTGTTTTCCCGCCTCGCCGATCTCACGCACGAACTCCATCGGCTGGAACGCGGACACCTGCCCTGCAAACAGAAGGGAGAATAGACAGATGAAGATGATATGCCGTACTGCCGCCATAGAGAGTGCTCCTGAAAAAAGACCGTGGATCGTACGAAATGCGTTTACGGATTATAACACGGTAGTGTCGCGCAGAACAAATGGAATTGTTTCAGCGGATTGTACGGTCTTGATACGGGAAAAACGATTTTTCTTTGACTTTCCCGGCGCATTCGGGTATTTTTTTACTGACGAACACAAAGGAGCTATATTATGAGGTCTCCAGGACCGGTCCTTTTCTTCATTGCTGCATTCATTCTCCTCACAATAGCCGGACCACGTACGCTCCTTGCATCGGATACTCAGATCATCGTCAACAACGCCGCTGATGCCGTGTGCAGTACCACGGCCACACCGGCATGTTATAGGACCATACAGGAGGCAATAGACAATGCCAACTATGTCATTTCGAACAATACCGGGACAACAGTGACCTATTCCATCCTTGTTGAACCCGGCACGTATAGCGAAGTGATAACGTTAAAACCCGGAGTCTCTATCGTTCAAGGCAGAGAAACCGCCAGGACCATACTGAACAACAGCGGGAACGCCCCCGTCGTCACTGCAAGCAATTTATCTACCGCGGCAAGTTTTAGAAATTTTTCCTTTATTAACACGTCTACGGGAATAGTGGTTTCAAACAGTTCATCCGTCATCAATATTACCAATAATGTATTTTATGGCACAAGCGGAGCAGCGATAACGATCCAGGGCTCTGCCTCCACCAATGTCATCAACAATACGTTCTATCAGAACGGAACCGCGGTCGTCAGGGATTCAGCGAGCAATCAGATCACGAATAATATTTTTTCTAACAATACCGTGAACATCAGCGGCGCCGCGTTCCCCACCAATCAGAGTAATATCACGTACAACGATTTCAATCCTGCGCCCGGGGAGGGCGTGATAACAGATCCATACTCTATTCCCAGACAAACGATTACTAATCCTGATCCCCTCTTTGTCGATATCTCGGATATCTCGCACCTGGATGTTCATCTCAAAACCGGATCGCCGTGTATAGGCAATGGGGACCCGAACCGATGCACAAACCAAGGCCCACCATGCGATATCGGCGCCTATGGCGGGGCGAACGCGGATACGATCCCTTTGCAGGTGTCCAACATAACCAAAACCACTTCATCGACATCGACCTCCCTGACCTGGAACGCGAATTTGAGCTACTCGGTCACCGGCTACCGGATCTATTACGGAAAGGCTCCCGGTGTTTACACGGGGACCGATGCAGCGGAAGGCCCTTCCCCGATAAACGTAACCGTTACGACCACGACGTTGAGCAACCTGAGTACGACTGTCGTCACTCCGACAAAACCAGCGCTCAACTCCGTGACCGCACTCAACGGAAGCCTCGCCCTAAGCTGGGATGCTGTTCCCGGAGCTACGGGCTACCGGGTCTACTGCGACATCGATGACGGCACGCCATCGCCGCCGACCACCTTGAATAAAACCGTCGTGACTACGGCCTATACCGTCCCGGACCTGACGAATAATACAAAATATAAGATCGCGGTTTCCGCCATTGCCCAGGCCACGTACTTTATCGCGGTCACCGCCGTGAACTCAAATGCTACAGGTACATCGATCCCGGGGATCGCTTACGAAAGCGCTTATTCCCCGGAAATAAGCGTTCCCCTCGGAGATGCTCAGGAAAGCGTCCATTCTGATTTTATCATCGACTATCCCGAGGCCCTCGCTGCCTATCCGAACCTGCAGAACTCGCGCCAGGGCTGCTTCATCGCCACGGCAGCGTATGGCTGCTACTCCGCCCCGGAGGTGCAGGCCCTGCGCGCATTCCGCGATCGTTACCTGCTCACCAACAGCGCAGGCAGCGCATTCGTCCAATGGTATTACGAACACGGTCCGGTTGCCGCGGCCTGGCTGGACGCGCATCCCGGATACAAGCCCGTGGTCAGGACAGCGCTCATGCCGGCGGTCGGCCTGGCGCTCTTTATGACGGGGACCTCGTTGTTCATCAAAGCCGTCGTTGCCCTCTTCATGGTGATCATTGCTCTCATAATTGTGTATCGTTTTTCCAGAAAGAGGCTTTCAGGTTCGGGAGGGGCCCAATGCAAAAGATCATACTGATGTTACTCGTTCTTCTTATTCCGGCAGCCGCGTATGGCGCGGAACCATCGCCAGTCCGTCCCCACTGGTCTCTGGAATTAAAGGGCGGCAGGTTCGCCCCGGTCCTTGAAAACTGGTCATACTACTACGGTAAAAGAGACATGCCGGTGTATGAAGGAACGCTGGCGTACAAGGTCCTGCGACAGGTCGAGTTCGGGGTCGGCGCGGGAACGGCAAGGGACAAGGGCCAGGGCTATGCCCCGGACCACGGCACCGTGTCCGGAGAGGTTGTCTATGAGCTTTACCCGGTCAATGTCTTTGTTCTGGTGCGCGGCGTCATAAGCGAAAATCAATGGCTGGTGCCCTATATCGGCGGCGGCTGGACCAGGATGTATTACCGCGAGAGGATCCAGAACCAGGAGAAGGTGCGCGGCTCGGCTGATGGATATCATGTCCGGGGAGGCTTGCAGCTTTTGCTGGACGGCATCGATCGGGGCGCGGCCAACAACCTGTCCATGGATTTTGGCGTGTACCATACGTATCTCTTTGTCGAAGCGGAACGGACAAAAGTCAAGGACAAGGCCACATCAGATGATCTCGGCGGCACCGCCTATTTGGGTGGATTGTTGTTCGAGTTTTGAAATCCTTCTGGAAGGTTGGAGCGACGACGCGATCGGATCACCGACCGTTCATGCCTATTCTTTCTTTCATTCCCAATCGACTACCCTCTTTACACAACCTCGCCATCCCTGATCTCGATGGTCCGTCCCGCCCGCTTTGCGTTCTCCTCACTGTGCGTCACCATCACGATCGTATGGCCGTCCGCGTGAAGGGATTCGAGCATGTCGAGCACCTTGTTCCCGGTTTTCGTATCAAGATTGCCGGTGGGCTCGTCCGCGAGGATAAGCGCCGGCCTGTTCACCAGCGCCCGCGCGATCGCGACCCGTTCCTGTTCTCCACCCGAGAGCTGGGACGGCAGACGTCCCGCCTTCTCAGCCAGGCCGACCCGCGCAAGCGCGCCGAGCGCCATATCACGCGCTGTTCCGTTCAGACCGGGTTGGATCGTGAGCGGCAGCATCACATTCTCGATCGCCGTAAGATACGGCACAAGGTAGAAGGACTGGAACACGAAGCCAAGATATTCACGCCTGAAATCCGACAGCTTGTTCGGCCCCAGACTTCCCAGGTCGATATCATCGATGGACACGACACCCGAGGACGCCCTGCTGAGTCCGCCGATGAGCGAGAGCAGGGTGCTTTTCCCAGAGCCTGAAGGCCCCATGACGGCCACGAACTCGCCTGTGTTGATGCCGAGCGATATGCCCTTGAGCGCGGCATAATCTTCATCACCGGCATGGAAGATTTTGGTAACATTATTCAGTTCTATGAATGCCATGGCTTCACCGTTGACAATTTTACATTTCCAATTTCCAATCTTCAATTTCCAATTTACAGCGCCTTCAACGCTTCCACCGGATCGAGCCGTCCTGCACGCACCGCTGGATAGATGCTCGCCAGCAACCCGATGCCGACCGACGCGGCAAGCGCGCCCGCTGCACGGACGGGGTCGAACTCGAACGTGAGGTTGTACGCGCTCATCAAATAGGGCGCCACGAACCGGGGGCTGATGGTCCCGACTATATAACCGACGATCCCGGCGAGCAGGCTCACGATGAAGGCCTCGGTGAGCAGCACCTGGATAATATGTCCGGTCCGGAACCCGATGGCCCGGAACAGGCCTATCTCCTGCACCCGCTCCTTGACCGACGCGGTCATGGCAAAGAAGATGATCATGCCTGCCACGATCAGGAGCAGCGCCGAGATGCCGAGCGAGAATGAATGGAAGTAGTGCATGGCCTGCATCTTGAGCTCCACCGTCTCCTTGACCGCCACGGCCCTGGCGCCGGGCAGCGCGCTGTTCACCTGACCCACCATGTCCTCGATGGGACAGCCGGTGCAGAGGGCGGAGAGTTCGATCAGGCTTATCGAGGTCCCTTTATGAAATGTCTTCTGTACCCACAGGATATCGGCGAATATCAAGCCGTCGTCCTGGGAACCCGTCCCGTCGAGCACGCCGGATACCCGGAGCGACCCCTGAGCAAGGGCAATACGGTCGCCGGGCGCAAGATGAAGCCGGGCGGCAGCGTCCTTTCCGATCAAAGCCTCGCCGCTTTCCTGCGGATTCATGCCGGCCGCTACGCGCCACCATTTTTTGATCCGTTGTTCCGCCTTGAAGTCCACTCCGGCCAGGAGCACCTTTGTCCCCTTGATCTCGGTCTGGACCAGCAGTTTCGGCGCGATCGTGCTGATGTTCTCTTTGTTCTTGATGGTGCGTATCCTTGCCACATCCTTCGTCGTGAGTTCCCGTCCGCCGGTGTTCACCGCCGAGACCGTGAGGCCCCCATAGGAAAGCGGAAGTCCTTCCGAAGCGGGAAGCACCAGAATGTTCGCCCCGAACTCGTCAAGGGCGCGCATGACCTCTTTGTTCATGGCATCGCCCACCGAGGTCATGGCCACCGCGGCGCCGATCCCGATCGCGAGACCAGAGACCAGAAAGAACGTCCGGCCTTTTTTCCGAAGGAGGTTGTTCAATGAAATATCAAGCAGCTTCATAGATAAGATCCTTAAATAGGCACCTATCAGATCAAACTCGTGCCCCTTACAACCTTAAAAATACTGCGCCCCTGCCTCAAGGTCTTTTGTCTTCAGCATAAGCATCTTCCCATCTACGGACATATTGACCGGGATCGGGTTGCAACCGCCGGTCTCGCGCCCGATATCCGTGGGCTTGAAGCCCATCCCGCAGTTATTGCAAACCACGACGTCGCCCTCCTGCCGATACCCCAGCTTGGCGTGATTACAGGACACACAGGCATCGAAGGCGGTATGGATGCTCCCGTCCGGCGCGCGCATCGCGAAAAATGAGATTCTTTTCCCGCCCGAGGGGAGCGTGAAGAAATGCGCGTTGCCGTCCTCCACGGATGTGAGAGGGATGCGAACAACACCGCCCTCGTCATTCACCACCACGGCATTGATATGGCGTGCCGCCTGCTCACGCTGGGGAGCAAAGTTCTGGCGCATGCCCGCATGTTTTGCCGAGGCAACATCTTTCAGAAACCAGCCCGCGAGCGCTACAAAAACGATCACGGCCGCTATCGCCGTTGGTTTGATCCAGGTCTTATCCCGGCCCATCACCCGCTCCTTTTTCTGCTCGTGCCCTGAGTTTGCCTTCACGGCAATACTGCAGGCCTTGCAATATATCGACGTATCGTCCATTTCAATTCCACACTTGATGCATTTTTTCATTGATTGCTCCTTTCGTACCTCTCCGTAATTGTGCGTTCCGCTGCCTAAGCTCTCCGCAGAGAAATGCTTATCGATGTTAAACTCAAGAAAAAGATTTCCTTTGCGTGATTCCCTATGTGGCCGCTTTTCTTTCGTAGGCCATTGCGCCTTTGCGAGAGATGCCTCTAAGTTTTTTCTTTTGGTTCCAGATTGCTTTGCTCAGGGAATATTATTGCAATACCATTGCCAGATTGCAACATGTAAAAAATCAAGGAGTTAGGCGCGACACGCGCACACAGAATGTGGCTTTTGATACAGCGGGGAAAGGAGAAAATACAAGATGCGGGCGAATGCTGCACTGATTATCCGGGGCGCTTGATATGAACGACCGATTGCGACCCCTTACCAGCAAAATACCCTGTGACTGGCGAACACGTCCGCCACGAGCTGGTCGTATGCGATAGTACCCTTGGTGAGATCGATAACCTTCGATTGATTGCCCGACGCCTGCACCTCGATGATCTTCTTCGTGCTTGCGTCCGGCGCTTTTTTCAGAATATGCAGGATCTTCATGGCACGGTCCTCCTTCACTTAGTATGGAACGACCTGATCATACTCAAGGAGTTTCTTCGCCATCTCCTCAAGGGTGATCGCTGTGAAGCCGTTTTCCGGGTTATTGGAGTACATCTTCAGCTCAAGGTCCGTGACCAGTTCGAGCGGCTGCGCGATCTCGGGGGCCTCCTTGTCAAGCTTGCGGTCGAGGACAAAGACCTCAATGGTATCGTCCGCAAGCGTGAGCCCGCCCGCTACCCGGAGGGCCTCAGCCGGCCGGTCTCTCACGATAACCGCAATCTTTTTTGCTTCTCCCATGGTCTCACTCCTTAAAATATCAGGACCCTTGTGCTGTCGTGCAGCATCCCGGCGTTATTGTACTGGCTGCCGTAGGATATCCCCTCGGTCTTGTCATGGATCCCGAGCCGCTCGCAACTGTGCGCGCAGACCGATATTTCGACGCCGCCAACCTTGAGCAGTTCGAGGAACTTGGGGTCCCTGCTGAATTTCACGCCCTCGTCGGTCATGAAGACCGTCACCGGATGCCCTGTTGCCCTCGCCGCCTTCACCACACCGGCGATATGCTCCAGGTTCTCATACTTCGTAACCATGATGCCCAGCGTCTCATCAGCCATGGTTCCACCTCGTTTCAATTTAACGCAATGAATACAACATGAAAAAATGAAGTCTGTACAGGCGACTGCCGCATATCCTGACAGTGTAATATTCTAACGCTTGTTTTAACCGGTTGCGCGAACAAAAGAGAGCCGGGCGGAAATCCCGGCCCGGCTCTCTACAGATCCGTATGTTACTCCAGGTCCCTCATCGGTCTGATGAGCAGGAAGTACGCCATGGTCCAGTTGCCCAGAATGATAAAGGTGGTAGCTACCCAGCTCGAGACCGCCAGGGTTGACATCCCGGTGAGTCCGTGTCCAACGTTGCATCCTCCGCCGATCTGGGCGCCGATCCCCATGATGGTCCCGCCAAGGAGCACCTTGAGCAGTTCATCGGCTGGCGGCACCTTCATCTTGACCTCGTTCATGAGCCTGCCGCTGAGATAGGCGCCAAAGGGAACTGCCAGAACATAGAGCGAGCTCCACGAAAATGTGATCCCCAGAAGCGTCCTGGACTCCGTCGCAACGATCTGCGCGGGATCGTTCATATAGTTCCCGAAGCCGACGGCGAGGAAAAACTCGCGCAACGGGCCGGTGAATGAAAGTCCGCGGGCCCTGCCGCCGAAATACTCCGATGCCCACCATGCCGCAATGGCCACTACACCGAGAAGCAGCCCCACGACCGACCAGGAGTAGCCTTTCTTCACTTTTCTGAATGGTTCACCCTTGAGGATCAAGGGTAAGGAAGCCGCGGAAACCACCGCGATGACTATCCATTTATTCACACCGATGATATTCGACAGCGTCGGGGTCTCACCATCTTCCAAGGTCACGATCGTTGAGACCAGCGCATCGTAGACCGGCCTCAAAAGTCCGTACTTGGTTATGACGATACCGAAAAAGAACCCGAACACGGCAAAAACATACGCCAGGTTCCCTTCCCCCATTTTATACAGGATGCCGCTCCCGCATCCGCCGGCAAGCACGATACCCAGACCGAAGATATACCCGCCGATGATGTTCGCCCACGGCGCAAATCCCTGACGATAGAGTGTACCCGCGACCATTGCCCCGGTCTCGTCAGCATGCTGGAGCCACCCCAGGTCCTCGATCAGGTTCGCGCCGATCATGGTGACCACCACGGCAAGCACATACGCGCGGAGCATGGTGTAGTCCTGAAAAAGCACTTCCCGATACGCCGAGTTCATACAGAAACGTCCGCGTTGCATTACAAAGCCGACGGCGGCGCCGACGAGCAGGCCGGTCAGCACAAACATGATAGTGGAAACCATTCGCACCCCTCCTGAAAATTATTTCCCCCGTGGTTTTCCGGACATGGTTCTCGAATCCCTGAAAGGCGGCTTCCAGCCTTGTGGTTACGGCTTCTTGATGTAGATCTCCCAGAAACCCTTGTCTTCGATCTTCACGGTCTCGACGCCGAGGTTGTTCTTCTCGCAGTAGCGCGGAATGCTGTCCTCGGCCGATGCCGGGGCATCGCACAGCACTTTGATCGTCTGGCCGCTGCCGAGCTTCTCGATCGCCTTCTTGGTCAGGAGCAGTGGATAGGGACATACCCTGCCCAGGGTGTCCAGCGTCTGGTCCGGTGTTGCAGTCTTGATTGACATGTGCTTCCTCCTTAGTGATATACGAAAATTTCGGGGCATTCACGAAAACGACCCGTTAATGAACATCTTTGCTGTGCAAGTATACCGCAATGGTGCGCAGCGTAATAAATCCGGGTACCACCTCCGCGTGCGCAGGCTCGTACCGCCGCCCCGTGATAAAACCAGGGTGACCGTTCTCCTAATAAGCTTGGGCGGGTCGAGCAGGTGTAGTAACTTAGCAAAAACTGCGTTTCCTGTCAATACTCGTTTTATGTTTTTTCACATTAACAAAAGAAAAACCCTCTATTTGACATTGTTATAACCCTCACTGCTTTGCTTATAACAGCGACAGGATGGTCAGTGCGATGACGATTGCGAGCAGGCAACAGCCGAGAATCGCAGGTATTTTCCTCTGCCGGATCCCGGTCGATGGTGATTTATCAAGGAAGGGAGTAAGCAGAAGCACGATGAACGCAAGACCCGGCAGCAGCACGGCGCCGACGAATGTCCATCCGCCGTAAAAGTATTTGGTGAGCTGATACAGGTAAAGAAAATACCATTCAGGCCGCGGGCTGAACTGGGCGGAGAAGTCGATCTCCCTGCCGATCGACGGCGGGAACAGGACCGCGAGGACCAGCACCAGTTCGATCGTGAACATCACCACGAGCATGATCTCGAAGAAGTAGTAAGGAAAAAATTTATTTTCGTTTTTACTATCTATCATATAATTCCTGCGTGCGAGAGGAGAGGTTTCCTCACTCCTCACTCCTCACTCCTCACTCCTCACTCCTCACTCCTCACTCCTCACTCCTCACTCCTCACTCCTCACTCCTACATCCTCCCCGATATCCCCAGCCTCCGTATAATATGGAAATGGACCCAGAGGAAGAGCGCTGTCAAGACCGGGAACCAGAGCATGTGCATGCTGTAAAAACGGAGGAGCGTCTGGCCTGTCACCTCAGTCCCGCCGCGTACAAAAGCGGTGAGATGCGGCCCGAAGAACGGTACCGAGCCGAGCATGTTGGTCCCCACCACGGTTGCCCAGTACGCCTTCTGGTCCCAGGGCAGGAGGTAGCCGGTGAATCCGAACGCCAGCGTCATCACCAACAGCAGGGCTCCGGCGACCCAGGTCAGTTCCCGGGGATTTTTATAGGAGCCGGTGATGAAAACCCTGCTCATGTGGAGCAGCACCATCACAACCATGAGGTTCGCGGCCCATTTGTGCGCCGAACGAAGCAGGCCTCCCAGCGGCACGGTCCGGTCCAGGCGCTGGATGCTCGCGTACGCATCCGCCTCCGAGGGGTTGTAGTGCATTGACAGGAGCAGTCCGGTCAGGAGTTGCACAATGAACAGCGTGAACGTTATCCCGCCGAAGCAATAGAAATAGTTGATCCACCCCGGCACCGGTCTGTCCATTACTCTCCGGTGCCTGCTCGTGAGTCCCATGCGGGCATTAAAGTAATCAATAAGGTTCATAATAAGGCGCTCGGTAAATGTAATCTGATTACCAGGCTGTTGAAAAACACTCGGCATACCCTTCGACAAGCTCAGGGCGATCGGGACTGGTCTTGAAATTATTCATAGTCATCCGTTCGTGGTGAGCCTGTCGAACCACAAAAAGACTTTTTCAACAGCCTGTTACACCTTGACCCCGACGAACAGCATGCCGTCCTGAATTTTCAGAGGAAAGCGCGTAAGCGGCGCGGGAGGCGGGCCAAAAATATTTCTGCCGTTCAGATCATACTTCCCGCCGTGGCAAGGGCAGATAAATTCCTGCTTTTCTTTATGATAACTGACCAGACATCCAAGATGAGAACAGATGGCGGAAAAAACCACCGGTCCCTCGGAAGAAGACACAAGAAAGACCCTGGCTTTCCTTTCTTTGCCCAGGACGGCAAACGTCAGCTCCGCCTTTTTTACGCCGATCCGCGGGATCTCCTCCTCGGCAAGGAGCGGGAAAAAGACCAGCTCCTTATCGCGGCTGCCGACGGGAGCAACGATCTTGACAGCGGGAACCAGAAATCCGATGCCGAGCAGAACGAGCACACTGGTGAGCGTCTTTATGATAAATTCCCGTCTGCCGGTTTCCATGGATTTTTATACTACGATAGGGAGGTGGTGTCAACCCCGAAAGAGAGTAAGTGCTGAACCCGGACAATCCCGCCATGGCATAGTGAACGATTGCTGTTTCCGGGGACAACCGGGAATAGAGCAACAATGAGGATAGGGTCGGTGATACACGCCAATGGAAACAGCTTTTCGTTTATCTATTCCGACATAATTGTCGTCGTAATGAAGATCATGAGTTCCGACTGGTTATCGAACGTGCTCTTCTTCTTGAAAAGCCAGCCGAGGATGGGTATCTTCGACAGGAACGGTACCCCGGACTCTGACTCCCCCTCGCTCTTGGTGAGGATGCCGCCGAGCACGATCGTCTCGCCGTTGTTCATGACAACCTCGGAGGTCGCATCACGTTTCGCGATCGTGGGAATGCCGTCCACCTGGTGGGAAAAATCCGGCTCCGATTTTTCCACCTTGATCGTCATAGCGATCCTGTTGTCGTTCGTAATGGTGGGAACGGCCGACAACGCGAGGCTTGCGGATATCATCTGTACGGAGGCGGTATTGATGCTCCCTCCGGTGGTATTGGCGGTGGAACTTACCGTCCTGATCGGGATATCGGTACCGCTCGATATCCTCGCTTCCTTATTGTTCATAGTCATCACCTTGGGACTGGACAGGATCCTGCCATTGCCCGTGGTCTGCATGGCGGACAACTGGAGATCGAGCGCCAGTTTCCCTCCCAGCTTGCCGAAACTTATGCCGAGCGCGCCGCCCGAACCAGCCCCCACGTTGGCCGGCAGGTTCACGACATAGGCATTACCGCTCGGGCCGATGTCGCCGGTCAGAGGATAAAAAGCATTACTGCCGACCAGCGGACTCGCGCTGACGGTGGAGCCGCCGGTTGTGCCGCCGCTCATCACCGTGGTCCCCCTGGTGCTGGTGCCTGAATATTGTCCTCCCCACTGCACGCCAAGCTCTCGAATGTAATTACTCGACACCTCCACGATCTTCGCCTCGATCAGGACCTGCGGCATTTTGACATCAAGGTCCTTGAGCAGCCGCGCCACGCGGTCGAGATTCAACGAAAGGTCCCTGATGACAAGCGCGTTCATTCTGCTGTCCTCGGAGATCTTCGCTGACGGATTATCGCTTTTTATGATGGGAAGAATGTCCTTGCTCTTTGCGTGATGCAGGGGAAAGACCCTGGTATCCATGTCATGATCTCTTGCCTCGGACACGGAGAGGACGCGAACCATGTTCCCGTCGCGGACATAGGTGAGCCCTTTGGTCTTGAGAATGGACTCGAGCGCGTACCAGATATCGACGTCCTTGATGCTCAGGGAGACCTTTCCGCTCACCGCATCGCTCACGATCATGTTCAGGTTCGCCGCCTGTCCCACGGCCCTCAGCACGTCCTTGATCTCGGCGTCCCTGAACTCCATGGAAAACTCCGCATGCGTTTTCTTAATGTCGACCGTCTGTGCGGGGACCGGCGTGGCGATCAACCATAGGGCAACGCTCGCAAGCGTCGCCAGACGAATCAGGGATCTGGCTGTACAAGGAACCATAGTCACCTCCGGGCGAGCTGACGGAATCTCGGGAGTCCGGGGGGTTGAGACGGCATCGCCTTCAGACCCTTAAGACCCCATAAACTCAACAGACTCGATACACTCTCTTTTTCACCTGTTCATGGTAAAATCTTCGAGGAACACTTCTTCCTTTTCGCCGGCGGAGCTCATGAACACCACGCTCCGCCTTCGGATGTCCAGCAGCTTCCTGTCGCCGATCTTGCTACCCACCAGGTACGTCTCACCTCCGAAGATGGCCAACCGGACGTCCTTGCTGTAAATAATGCCGGTCAGCATTCGGCTACCCGGCGAAGACGGACCCTTTTGAGCGGCCGCCTTGCCTGCAAGGGGGTTGTCGAACGGGTCCCTCCCCCATGAGCTCTCACCAGCCCCGCTTGGGCGGAGCGCTGTAACGCCCGGCCGGTCCGCGGAGGGATAGAAAGGGTCCCTCTCCGCAGTGCCTTCCTGCGCCAGGGCAGTAGTCAGGGAACACGCAGTCACCGCCATGGATATGATTACCAGTCTTTTCCACATAGATAAACTGTTCTTTCGCTCTCGCTTGAAGAACAACGAACGACCGCCCGCGGGGAAGATTGACGATGGTTCACCGCCCGTCCTTCCTCCCCTGCCCCTCCTTCCCGTCACTTCGCCATATATGTGACCGCCTCAATCTGGGCCGCGCACACGGAAGACGAATCCGGACAGGATTCGATGCGGATCTTGCGGACGTTAACGACCTTTGACAGGCTCTCAAGGCGCTTGAAATATTCTCCAAGCTCCCGGTAACGGCCTTTCAGGTCGAGGTTCATCGAAATCTCTTTGTACTTCTCCTTATTGATCTCCTGGGCGGGATGGACCGCCACAAGACTGACCCCCATGCGCCGAGCTGTGCCGGTCACATCCTCGAGGAACAGGACCGCGCTCTTCTGGTCCGCCAGGTCCCATCCTGCCGAGGCCGAGATGTCAATGGAGGCGCGCCGCTTGAGCTCAACGATCTGCACCGTCTGGTCGACAATGTCGTTCTCCATGGCCCTGATGCCCGTCTGAACGGAACTCAGTGATCGCGCCAGCAGGGAATACGGAAATTGATAAAGGAATCCTGAAAGAACGCATGCCAGGGTGACCGCCGCGATAATACGCTCGCGATTCGTGAGCTTTCGCCATAGGACAACAATGCGTGAGTATAGATCAGCCATCACCTTCATTGCGCCCCCTGCGATTTCTTCATGCCGCAGATGATCTCAAACCCAACCATATCCTGCCCCTGGACCACGGCCTTCTGGGCATAAGAAAGCTGAGGATGTTCGAAATATCCCGATTTTTCCATGGAAGCCATAAAATCGGCAATCGAGATATAGCTGAACGCGCCCCCCTTGATCTTGATCTCCACCTTGCCGTCGGAAATGCCTTCCAGGTAATCGAACCACAGGCCCGAGGGGACAATGCGCGAGAGCTGCTTGAATACCTCCGACCACAGCACCCGCTCCTGCAAAATATCCTGGATCAACGCGGCCTTGTCCCGCGTCATTCCCGACGGAGAGGCGATCGTAAGCTCTTTACGCAAGGCGTCTGCCTGCACCTGGAGGGTCTGTTTCTGCGCGTTCAGGGTGGTGATCCGGTTTTGTAACAACCGGTACTGCCACACCTGCCGGCCGAACAATCCCAGCCATACCACGATGAACACCAGGGACAGAATAATGCCCCACGTCTCCAAGGAAAAGGGCTTCTTTTCCTCCTGGGGCAGCAGATTGATGTAGTCTTTTATCGATTTCATGATGTTTTTAAATTCATCCTGATGCTGATCGTGTCACTACGCAGGTTGTCAGGTTCACGGTTCAAGGTTCAAGGTTCACGGTTTAGGCTGAATAAGCAACACCGGAACGTTGAACCTATCATCCACCTTTTTGAAATTCGTTCATGTCAATTCTTCAAATCGTTCGCTCTTCACGGCTTTCCAACCTTGAACAGTGAACCCGGAACTTTGAACCTGTGTCGTTACTCGTTATTGACTACCGGGTAACGATCACATTTTTCTCAACGCCAGCCCGATGGCTGCGGAAAACCGCGGCGCAACCGGTCCGAACTCATCAAGCATGTTCTTCTTGCAGGTCAGGCCGTCAAATGGCCGGTCGAGCTCCACCGCGCCCTCGAGCGATTGGGCGAAATAGTCCTTGAGCCCCGGCATGAGCGATACGCCGCCGCTCAAGATCATGCCCTCCACGCTTTTCTCACGGAACGTGGTCTTATAGTATTCAACCGACCGCCGTATCTCCATCAGCAGGCCGTCGACCCGCGGCTGGAGCGCCGCGATTGCCGGGTCCTGATCAGGCGGCGTCAGAATATTCAGGGCGCGCTTCTTGTCCTCCGCCTCCTGAAAACCGATGTTCAACGCTTCGGCGACGGCGCGGGTCATGTCCAGACCTCCGCTCTCCACGCAGCGGCTGAACCGGAGATCGCCTCCCTTGAAAATAGTGACCTCGGTTTTGCCCGCGCCAAGGTCCACGACAAGGGTATTTTCATCAGCGGGTATCTCGCGGGTCCGGAGAACATTGCGGAGGGCCAGGGCGTTCGCATCAACGGCGGACACTTTGATCTTTGCGGCATTAAACGGCGCCAGCTGCTCAAGCACCTTCGCCCGTTCAGCGGCCACCATGACAATATCGTACTTCTCCAGCACGCCCTCCTGCCTTTCATTGACAATAAGATATTCCACCTGGGCGGAATCCACCGAATAGGAAATATGCCGCTTCGCCTCCCAGCGGACCGCCTCGCGCAGTTCGTTGGGCGGCATCTTGGGCAGCGTAAGCGCGCGGATCGTCAGATGCTTGCCGGGCATCAGGGTCACGACATTGGCGCCGCCGATCTTCTTGTCGGCCCGGAGTTGGCGGAGGTCGCCGCTGATGCTCGCAGCCAGGGCCGGATCGGGGGATAATTCCACAAGCATGGCCGACAGAAGCTTCGGCCGATTTCCGCCCCGCGAAAGGCGCACGACCTTGATGCTGCCCGCGCCGATGTCGACCCCTGTTATGTCGTTAGAAAAGAATCGCATAGTTTACATTATGATGGACGATGGACGACCGTTCGCGTCGCTCACTGGGACGAGGGACGCAACGTCTATTCGTCCGTCGTCCTTCGTCTCTCGTCCTTCGTTCGCATCAACTCCCCGCCTTCTCCGACTTGAGTTCTTCCGATGCCATCTGGAACGCCATCTTGTGCTTGTACCCGCGCCGCAGGTATTTCCAGATCACCCGGATCCGCTCGAAATCCTGCTTGCTGTATTCCCGCGCCTCCAGGTCGCCCATGGGGATGCGCGTGGGCTTGATATATCCCTTCTGCTCCAAGTAGTAGAGCTTGTGCCTCGGGATATCGAGTTTGCTGATGATTTCTGACGTTTTCATGCGGCTTCTCCCCAACAGGGTCTGGATTCAAAAATAAGGTTGAATTTGAGTTTGAGTTTGAGTTTAGTTTTCTATAGATTGAATAAAAAATAGCTGATATCGGAGCGGTTGTCAAGAAGAAAAGTGTTTTTTAGTGATTATTTTTTTATTAACGAAAAATGCAGCCTCATGAAAGTCCACAAAATAGGGCTGGGTTAAAAGAGAAAACCCTACGGAGTTCGGCCTGTGCCCTATCCGCCGTCAAGGAGGATGACCAAAAAATATTTTTATCATTGGCGCGGGCGAAGAAAGCGCCTGCCGGTCCGCGTCCCTACTGGACGACCTCCTGCCAGCGGAACCGCTGAACATTACCGCATTCGGCAGCATTGGGATAGACAATGGTCGCGGATGAGGAGACGTCCTGATATGAGGCAGTCACGGTCGCGGTGGGTATCGCGAGATTATAGGGCTTGAGCGCCTTGAGAGTCGCGCACGCCTCGCTGGTTCCCACGCCGCCCACGGTAGACGTGGTGGTTGTGGTGATGTTGGATAGCGTCCCGCCGGTCGAACCGAAGCCCACCACGCTTCCGTTGGGCACAGGGGGCGTGACGGTGGCGATGAGTTCGGAGGTGCAGCCGGGATTCACGGTGTCGGGAATGCCCATAATCGTAATGTTGTTCTTCGTGATGCGGAAAATAACTCCGATCGAGGCCCGGGGGTCCTTGTTCGTAGGCGTCTGGGTGTCCCACAGATCCACCTTGAAATTGAAGTCCGTACTCGAATTCACATTCTGGCTCACATTCGGAAGGGACGCATACGTAATGGTGAAAGAACATTCGCCCGTCGCGCAGGGAATGCACCTGGCAGGAGACGCACAACTGGCGCAGCCGCCCGAATCGAACGTTACGATGGATGGCGGACCGGCCTGCGCCGCCGTCCAGTTTACTCCGCAACCGCCGGATGCGGAAGAATAAACGAAGCCGGCGTCCGGTGTGGAGATCTTAAGGTAGGTAACGGGATATCCACCTCCGTTCCTGACCGTGAACACAAAAGGGACATTGGTGTTCAAATAGTACGACGTAGCGGGAGAACCGACCACGGAATACGCCGAAACGGTTCCCGTATTCGAATACGAGGGGTTTGGGTTCGAGCTCTGCCCATCCCCATCGACAGCGTACCCGGAATACCGGAACGTGCTCCCGACCTGCGTCGAAGTGATTGTGCATGTCCACTGAAATGTCGCCGAAGCCCCGGGCCCTATATTCCCGACTGACCCTGGCGTCGTCCCGGAACAATTGCTCACCACGCTGCCGGAAAGCTGCTGGAATGTAAGGGCGGCCGGCGAGACAATATGCCTGCTCGAAGTGCCGTTGTTCGTCACCTGAAGTAAAACCGTTACGTTCTGGCCGGTAATAATCTGGTTCGGCGAAAGTGAGAGGGACCCGGTAAAGTCGCCTACCGCCACCGTGTTCGAACAGACGGTCACAGACGTTGCGTTGCCGGAACCGTTTCTGGCGGAGTTGCAGAACTGCAGGCTGCCGCTGCCGCTTGCCGTGCAGACCCATTGGAACGTTGCCGATTCCCCTTGATTGAGATTGCTCGCCGAAGCAGGCGTCGGCCCGCTGCAGGCTGCGCTTGCCCCGACAGCATTCACCGTGAGGGAGTCGCTCGCGGGTAGGATGGTTGCCTGGGGACTGGTGCTGGATCTGTTGGTGATCGTAAAATTGACGATAATCGTTCCGTTGCTCCCTACCGCGGAAGGCGACGCGTTCATGGAACCGTACAGCGCTTTTCTTGTGAAACAATCCTGAATATTTCCTGCTGCGCAGGTCAGGGTCGGGAGCGGGGTGCAGGTCCCACCCTGAAAGAAGGCCGTGCTGTTCTTGGTCTTGCTCACCTCCGAGGCCTTGGAAGGCGTTTTGCATGTATCGAGGACGTAATCGATCGTATCGGCAGCTGCGGCATAAATGGGCGGATAATCACTTCCTGTTTTCGTGCCCGTGACAGCCACGGAGAAGATCAGGCTCTCTCCGGGATCAATCCGGTATGTCGAGTCTGTGGGATTAATGACGGTGAATTCCGCATACGCCTGGCCGGCGCCGTTGGTGACGGGGAACGTCAGTTGCCAGCCGGCCGGAGTGGGCGTGTTGTTGCTGATGTAATAGATGCCGGCGTCAACGGATATCCTGACGAACCCGATATAATCGGTGTTGCCGGTATTCGTGATCGTAACGGGGATCACGGCGCTCGCATCTCCCATCGTAACGGTCGTTCCCGGGGCGACCGCAAGCGTGAACAAGTTGGCGGCAAAAAGATCAGGGGCCAAGTGCAGGCCGGCCGCCAGCATGGCCATGATCAGGATCGTCTTTTTCATGTTTACTGCCATACGCTCACCTTCGCCTTTCTCTGGGCGCTGCTCAATGCGCCCGACCCGACTATTCCCGTTGCGGTTATATCGCACTGGTTTTGTATGATGCGTTGGTTCCCCGCATGGGCCTGATTTACGGTGCCGGCAACTCCGCGGCGGCAATTGGTGAAACTGTCGCCGGTGATCGATGCATACTCGATGATTTCCTCCGCAACGGTCGGGTCCTGGATCGTTATCCTGCCCGCGGGTGCATAGCCCGCGGCGATAAGGTCTGCGGCATTTGACTGTATGGTCGTGTCGTTCAGACCGATGGCGAAGAGCAGTCTTGCCTGGGGAAGGGGCCGGAACTGCGTTCCGGTCGCGGTGAATGTTCCCTCCCCAAGGATCGTTGCGGCGCTGAAGGTTGCGGTGATAGCCCCGCAATTGTTCCCCTCCTGCAGAAACCGAAGCGTCCTCTCAATTCCACCCTCCGCGATATACAGCGCCTTCGCGGATTGGAGGTCGTTGACGGAGGTAAGGCTACCTGTGCCGATAAGCGAAACAAACATCAGACCCATGAATGCCAGGATGACGATAATAAATATCGCCGCGATGAGCGAGACGCCTTTTTGGTGTTTTCTGGTCATCATATTCGTTATACCGATTTACCCATTCACCGAATCTTAAAAATTCCTCGGGTGAACGGTTGTCCGCATGGTCACACTTTCCGTACCCTGCGTAACGGCAGCCTCTATCTGAACAAGCCAGAGCGAGGTCTGGGCTCCGGTAACCACGCCTGTATTGTCAAGATAGGTAAAGACCGGACCGCCGGGAATGTTCGTTGCAAGCGTCTCCCAAGTGGCCCCGTTATCTTGCGTGCGTTGAAGGTTCCCGGCAGTCAGCCAAAAACCCATTTGCGTCCCGTTTATATCATTATAAAGCAGTGTTGTTCCATTCATGGTCGGGATGTCCGCAACCCTGCTTGACCTGATCAGGCGTATTTCTCTTGCCATACGCTCCACGGCAAGCCGCGCCTGGTAATGAACGTCGCTGCGGGAGGACTCATCAGAATACGCCCTGACGCCCTGCAGGATGATCATGGCGGCGATGCCGGAGAGGATGCTGACGAGCACAATGGTTATAACGATCTCGACAAGGGTGAAGCCTTTTGCGTTCGGGGTGCGGGGTGCGGAGTGCGGAGTTGAGCGTTCGCAATACGCATCCCGCATATTGTCCCGTTTTTCATATCGCGCTCCGCGTTCCGTAATCCGCATTCGAGGCTCCTGCTAATAATTCGTCACAACCGTATCAAGATCGATATCCCCAACCGTTGTATTCGACACCGTTACCGTGATGTGGGCATATCCCGAAGCGCATGGTGGAAACAACGCGCAGGGAGGGGTATAATTCAAATTGACATCCGATACACAGCAGATCGTTACACTCCGATTAAAAGCAGGGAATCCTGTTACCGGTGTCTCCGGCAGATAGGGTGATACTGCGGTCGTAATCCACGTGTATCCCCTCGCTGGATTCATCCTGTCTCCAATGATCGTATCCATCCTCTCCTGCGCCAGTGAGACCGCCTGATTCAAAATCAGCGGATTTGCGCTTCCCTTCATGCCAGTGGTAAACACCGAAAGCACGCCCACCGCCGCGATCGAAAGAACAATGAGAGTAATGATGGTCTCGATCAGGGTGAAGCCCTTCTCTTCTGACTTCTGACTCCCGACTCCTGAATGCTTGTTCTGTATCATCAGTTCACCGCCCCGGTCTGGGCTGTAACCGTCACGTTGTCCACGGCAACCGCGTTCGCATTAACCGTAACAGTCATGCCCGATAAGAGCGCGGGCCCAGCACAAGCAAGCCCGAGCCCGGTACAGTCATAGGGCCGGCCGAGGGAATCATATTCAAGGCAGTTCATTGGGGCCGGCAGTGTCAGCGTAATGCCGACATAGTCACCCGTGTTAAGGACAACGGTGAACGCGGCGCTGATTGCCGGATCTATTGCAGCGGGAAAAGCACTGCACGTGCTCGTTGTACTACTCTGCACGGAATACTGGTTGAGGGTGCTGAAATCAACCCTGGACCTTAGATTTCTCGTCATGGCCAGGTTCTGGGCATAGCGAATATCCGCACGCAACTTGTCTCTAAAAGCGCCAGCCTTCGTGCCAGCCACATCCACCATCCTCGGCGCCACGAACATGGCGATAATGCCGATCAGCACGAGGACCATGACAAGCTCTATAAGGGTGAAACCCTTTCGGTTCATTGGTCACCAAATTATAACATCACCACGAGCGCGATTCAATGCTGGGCAACGTTAAAGACATCTTCGCCTTTACCCCTTCGCCTTGTCCAAAAGTTCCAGTAAGCCCTTTCTTTCGGGGGACTCAGGCGGCAGAAAACCCAATGCTTTCTCGAAATACATGCTCGCCTCTCTGCGTTCCCCGCGGGACAGGAGAATGATCCCCATGCCCCGGTATGCTGATACAGAACGCGGGGAAAACGCGGCTGCTATTGCATACTGTTTCCATGCATCGTCGAAAAACTGCCTGCTGAGCAACGTGTCCGCGAGATAGAGCCTCGTAGAAAGATCGAGAGGGTCAGCTTTCACCCCTTCAAAGAGCAACGAGAGCAGCCGGTCCTTTTCTCCCAGCTTGTAAAACGCCAGACCCTGATGGATGAAGTCCGAACCGCTCTGCGGGACACCGGCTGTTGCGCGCGAAAAGTATTCCTGCGCGGTCTTGTGCTGCCCGAGCATTTCACAACAGTCGCCTAAGAGGTAGAGATACGTGGGGGAGCTGGGGCGGATGGCGAGGGCTTTTTTGAATTCAACAAGCGCCTGATCGTAGCGCCGTGTTTTCATGTAGATCAGCCCGAGACTGTGGTGATATTCACGAAAACCAGCAGCTTCCCGCTCAATCGTTTTCAAAGCCCCCTCTGCTTTTTGCAGGTCATTGCCATTTTGGTAGGCTGCTGCCAAATTCATGTATGCTGCCACGAGCTGTGTGCCCTTGAGCCCCCCATTCTTTTTACCGAGCTTTATCCCTTCCTGGATGTTCGCCACACCCAATGCCACCTGTCCGTTTTCCATATAGGCGCCGCTAAGATTAATATAAGGTCTGGACTTCTCCGGTGCTTTCTTGACGGCATCTTGCCACAGGAGAATCGGGCTTGAGTATACCTGGTTTCTCGTGATGGTCAGCACGCCGAGCAGTACCAGCAAGAGAGCTACCACGGCACGCACGGTCTTCCGGTAAGACTGCGATGCGAACATGACGACCCCGGAAACGCCGACGGCAAAGCCGAGGCTTGCCGTATAGAGCCACCGCTCAGCCATAAAATCTTTCACTCGTATAACCAGAAACGGGGCCAGGGATATGAAAAACCAGAATATCGAGAAGGCAATCGCGGGGTTCTTCTTTTTTAAGAACAGCGCGAGAGCAATCAGCGTCATCAGCGCGGTCAACGAAAAAAGGGCGCGGCCGGAGAAAAGGCCCAACAGCGTAACATCGTGGTCTATCGTAAGGCCCAGGGGGACGAAGAGCAATTTGCCGTATTCAACAAAAACATTCAGCTCTGTGGGGATATGCGTTGCCCACGGTCGGTCAGCTTCCGGCCTGGTCAAATACGAGAGATAGACCAGGGAAAGAGCAAGCGTGAGCAGAAAAAAAGGAACATGATATTTCAGGCGGGCCTTGAGCCCTCTCCCGCTGTTTGATACGAAGAAATAGTCAAAGAGCATGAGGAGAGCGGGAAGAACAATTGCGGCTTCCTTGGTGAAGAGTCCGGTTAGGAAAAAAAGGATGCTGAGCAGGTACAACGGCAGCCGGAGACGCATTTCCGTGGCACGGAAGAAGCTCAGCATCGATGCCAGGACAAAGAACGTTGAAAGAACCGAGGAACGGCTTGATATATAGGTTACGCTCTCAGTGTTTACCGGATGGATGAGAAAGATAATTGCCGCGAGAACATACGGTATCGAATAACCCGTTCTGCTGTCCGGATCGGCATACCGAGCAAACAGAACATAGAAGAAAAAAGCATTAAGGATATGTACCAGCACATTGAAGAAATGGTATCCAAATGTATCAAGACCGCCGATTGAATAATTGAGTAAAAAGGTGAATAAAAGAACGGGCCGATTGGTAAAGAACCCGGAGTAGCTCTCGGTGAGCCAGCGCTGAAATGTCGAAAAGGACTTAATCTGCAGGTTCTCTTTCAGGTAATAAATATCATCAAAGTGAAACGGGACCTCTAGGGAATTAACATAGACCAGTAGGCCGATCAAAAAGAGTAAAATGAAGACCGTCCTGGTTCTCACGGAAATGGACCACATTGAACTCATCTTATTCTCACCCAGCAAGCTCCTCCTGCATTTACGGGAACGCTTCGTGCTGTTATTTCACCATCTTGAACACAGGCGGAGAACGTCATCTCAACCGAATTGTCCTTTGCCGTGCCGAACAACCTGAAGAGCGGCAATGAAAACAAAAAGCCGCCCCTCGGTCTGGGGGGGGGCGGCTTTTTTCACTCCACACTGGCAGCACGAGACTTTTCTGAAAAGCCCAGCCTCACTCTGCGAAACCCCTTTTAACAGCCTGTGGTCGTTACGGTAATAGTCGGCGGACTGTTGAGAGCACCCGGCTCCATATAGTTAACAGTGCAAAAAGCAGTATTTGATGCGCCAACCTTAGTAAAGACGCCGCCGGCAAATGTAAAGTCGGTAGTGTCGTACTGCACGGCATTTGAAATACCAGCCGTTGAGGGATAGGCAAAAATAATAGCTACAGATGAGCCCTCAACAACTACCGGATTGGTATTTCTGATAAGGTACGTTGCATGCACCATTGCGGCTGCGGAACGTACAGAGCCGTACATGCCCTTAACCGCGGCTTGATGGGCATCGGATTGGAGCGCGATATACCTCGGGATCGCCACCGCCGCCAGGATGCCCAGAATCACGATGACCATGACCAGCTCGATGAGTGTAAAACCTTTTGGGGTCTTTACCATGTTTGTTTCCTCCTTAAGTTTTTTATTGGGTCAATAATTCAAATTAAATATTCAATAACTGTTTCAGGCTACCAGTTCTCATATCCTTTCGTGGACGATCTCACCTCCCCTCGCCTACTATCGTACAGAAACGGATTGCCGTATGCATCCACCTTGTTACCCTCCGCATCTACGGCATTCTTCATCAAGTAACTTTCCTTATAAAATGAACCGGTGTAGATATCGGACCCCACGCGCCCCGGTAACATTACCTTCTTTTCGATCATCTCCCTGAGGTTTGCCGGATTTCTGGTATTCAGCATTTTAAAAAGCCTGATACTGGTCCGAATGTTGGCCAGCTCTGTCCTGAGGGCCGCTTCCTGGGCCTCGCGGGCCACTCGCTGATATTTCGGAATCACAACGCCGATCAGAATGCCAATAAGGAAAAGCGTGATGACAGCATCAATGATCGTGAGCCCTTTTGCATTCTTGAACCAGGTCCTCACGCTGCCTCCGAGACGGCCTGTAACAAAGTATAGCCTCTTTGTAATGTAGTGTCAAAGTATATTTTTGTTCAAAACCATTAAAGATAGCCCCACGTAAACACGCAGGGGAAAAACCTTTACAAGGTGTGACCGAAAATGGATGTCGGCTTGTCGTTCAGTGCTTGAACAGACTCATCAGGTTCCACATGGGCAGGAATATCCCCAATGCCAGGAACAGTACCATGCCGCCGACAAAGAGAAGCAGTACCGGCTCGATCATGGTCGCCAGGTTGCGGAGGGTATACTCCACGTCCATGTCGTAGTAATCTGAGACCTTGTTCAACATGGTGTCGAGTTGCCCCGTTTCCTCGCCCACCGACATCATCTGGATCACCATCGGAGGAAAAAGCCCTGAGGCCTCCATCGGAGGGGTCAGCCCCTTGCCGTCCCGGAGACTGTCGCTCATGGTCTCCACCGACCGGGCGATCACCACATTGCCCACCGTCTCGCCCGCGATCTCGAGCGTCAGCATCATGGAGATGCCGCTCTTCTGCATGGCGCTGAATATGCGCGCGAACCGCGAGAGCGCCACTTTTTGAAAAAGGAGGCCAAACACCGGCAGCTTGAGCTTCAGCCGGTCCCACTGCCATCTGCCCCCCGGTGTGCCCAGATACCCTATCACCCCCCATACAAGCAGGGCGATACTGATAAGGATGATGTACCAGTAATTCTGGACCACGTAGTTGATGCTGATCAGTATGCGCGTGGGCAGCGGCAATGCGGTTTTAAACTGGGCAAAGATCGACGCGAATTTCGGGATCACGAAGGTGACGAGGAATGCAAATGCAAGGGAGATGGCGACCACGACGATCAGAGGATACCGTACCGCTGCTTTCACCCGCGCGCGGGTCTCGGCTTCGTGCTCGGCAAGGAGCGCCAGCCGATTCAGGATCTCATCGAGAATACCGGCAGTCTCCCCTGCCCTGATCAGGCTTACGTACAGCTTGCTGAATATCTTTGGCTGCCGGGCCAGGGCATCGGAGAACGAACTGCCGCCCTCAATATCACGCCGGGCCTGGGAGATCGCGGCTTTCAGCCGTGGATTTTCCGACTGCCGTTCGAGCGTTACCAGGCCCTGGATAAAGGGGATGCCCGCGCTCATGAGCGTGGCAAGCTGCCTGCTGAAAATAATGAGGTCCTGCGGCTTGATCTTGCCGAACACTGCGCCAAGGTCGAACCCCGAGGTCCGCGCCGGTCCCTGCTCCTCGATCATCACCGGGATGAATCCCATGCCCGAGAGCTGGTCCGCCACCCCATCCTTGCGCGCAGCCTCCATCGTACCGGTGCGAAGCGCTCCGTCTTTATCCCTGGCTCTATACTGATACAGCGGCATGTACGAATCTCCACATCATGCGTCAGACTTCAGACTACTGAGGACAAACGAAACTACTCAGGTTGTCAGGTTCACGGTTCAAGTCATTCGACTTTCGCTCATGATGGTGAGCATGAGTCGAACCAGTTCAAGATTAAGGCTGAATAAACTACACCGGAATTTTGAACCTTTTATACATCATTTTGAAATTCGTTCATCGATGTCTACTCTTCAAATCGACCGCTCATCACGGCTTTCCAACCGTGAACCGTGAACCTGGAACTTTGAACCTGAATTGTTAAACGTTATCACAAAAAAACGAATTCCGCAACAATACAAAATAAAATCATTGACAAATCCGGCTTTCTGGGGTATCTTTCCTAGAGTTATCGAGTAAACCTGACCAAAAACTCCGTGTTATTGCAAAACCCAGCACAATAATAACCAGGTAAAAACACAGCATACCGTTTACACAGAAAGGTCTTTTTATCACGTAAGCAAACCGCCGACAGATGGTCTGACGGAACCAGCCTCCTTGCAAAAAACCAACAGAACGCCATACACAACGCTTACATATGACAACCACAGGAGCAGTATAACCCACCTCTCACCAGGTACAGACCGCGCACGCCCCGGCAAACCGCGGGCCAAGGAGCAAAAACCATGAATTTAGTAGAATTGAAGGGAAAGAACATCGCCGAATTGACCGAGATGGCGAACGACCTCAAGGTCGAAGGTGTCAGCGGTCTGCGAAAACAGGAGCTGATCTTCGCCATCCTGCAGGCGCAGACGGAAAAGAACGGCATGATCTTCGGGGAAGGCGTGCTCGAGATCCTGCCCGACGGCTTCGGCTTCCTTCGGGCGCCCGATTATAACTATCTCCCCGGTCCCGACGATATCTACGTATCGCCCTCCCAGATAAGAAGGTTCAACATCCGGACCGGGGACACGGTCTCCGGCCAGATACGGCCGCCGAAAGAGGGCGAACGTTATTTCGCGCTCCTCAAGGTCGACGCCATCAACTACGAGGACCCCGAAATATCCCGAAGCAAGATCCTTTTCGACAACCTCACTCCCTACTACCCTGAAAAAAAGATAAAGCTTGAAACGATCCCGACGGAATATACCACGCGCGCCATAGACCTGGTGACGCCTATCGGCATGGGTCAGCGCGGCATGATCGTGGCCCCTCCCCGGACCGGCAAGACCATGCTGCTCCAGTCAATCGCCAAAGCGATACTGAAGAACCATAAAGACATCAAGCTCATCGTGCTGCTGATCGACGAGCGGCCCGAGGAAGTCACGGACTGGCAGCGCCAGGTCAAGGCCGAGATCATCAGCTCCACTTTTGATGAGCCGCCCCAGAGGCACGTGCAGGTCGCGGACATGGTCATCGAGCGGGCCAAGCGGCTTGTTGAGCACAAGAAGGACGTCGTGATCCTGCTTGACAGCGTCACCCGTCTCGCGCGGGCGCACAACGCGATCATCCCGGCGTCGGGCAAGGTGCTTTCCGGCGGTCTGGACGCCAATGCGCTCCAGAGGCCCAAGCGGTTCTTCGGCGCGGCCCGGAGCATCGAAGGGGGCGGCGGCAGCCTCACCATCCTGGCAACGGCGCTCGTGGACACGGGAAGCCGCATGGACGATGTGATCTTCGAGGAATTCAAAGGCACCGGCAACATGGAGCTCCATCTCGACCGGAAGCTGGTCGAAAAACGCGTGTTCCCGGCGATCGACATCAACGCGTCCGGCACCCGCAAGGAAGAACTGCTCGTGGACAAGGACGATCTGAACCGCATGTGGATCCTCAGAAAGGTCCTGAACCCGCTCTCCACCGTGGAGAGCATGGAGTTCCTGCTCGAGAAGCTCAAACAGAACAAAACGAACAGGGATTTCCTTGACTCGATGAACAAATGATTTTCCCCCGATAGGGGAAACCGTCATTTTTTTACCGTCATTTTTTTACTTGTATTTTTATGTATTTTGGTATATTATTCCGACCTTACCGTAACCTTGGATGATGCGGCAAGACTTGGAAACCAAATTAGGACAGTTGTGGCTTCATAAGAATAATCAGGAGGAGTTGAACCATGAAACAGGGAATTCACCCGGACTACAAGCTGTCGGCGGTCCACTGCGCCTGCGGCGAAGCATACGAGACCCGGTCCACCAAACCGAGTATCAGGCTTGACATCTGCTCGGTCTGCCACCCCTTCTTCACCGGCAAACAGAAGCTCATCGATACCGAAGGCCGCATCGACAAGTTCCGGAAAAAATACACCAAGGCATAACTGGACAAGTCCCACTCAGAGCGGGATAACGGTCACGATGCCCGTTTCGTCAGGCGGTGACGTCATCGTGTTTTTGTCGCTCCGTTGCCGCATGACGCTTAACGATACGGGCCTCGTCACCGCAAGGCGTTATTTTCACTTCTTCATTTGACGAGGTTCTGGATTTGTCTGAGAAAATAACCATAGGCGGCCAGGCGGTGCTCGAGGGCGTGATGATGCGCTCGCCGCGCGCTTTTACCGTGGCCGTACGCAAAGGCGGTAAGCCCGACGCCGGGATCGTGGTCTTCAAGCAGGAGCTCAAGCCGCTCGGCGAACGGTTCCCGATCTTGAAGATAAAGATCATCCGGGGTTCGGCGGCGCTGTTTGAAGCGCTGTGGCTCGGCATCCGGGCGCTCAATTTCTCGGCGAACGAGGCGATCGAAAGCGAAGACGGAAAAAAAGAAGAGATCGGGTCCCTTGCCATGGCCGGTACCATGGTCGTGGCGCTGGCCTTTTCCCTCGGCATCTTCCTGGCGCTCCCCCTCCTGCTGACCAACCTGCTCGGCTCGTATTACGACACGGTCAATAAGAACAGCCTCGTGTTCAACCTTACGGACGGTGTTCTCCGGGTAGGGCTGTTTCTGGGATATGTTTCCGGCATCTCGTTCATGAAAGACATCCGGCGGGTCTTCGAATACCACGGCGCGGAGCATAAGTCCATCGCCGCCTATGAATCCGGGAAAGAACTCACGGTCGAGAACGCGCGGCAGTACTCCTGCATCCACCCTCGCTGCGGCACAAGCTTCCTGATCGCGGTCATGGTGCTTTCCATTCTCCTGTTCTCGCTCATTCCGGGCAGTTGGCCCCTCTGGGCAAAAGGTCTTTCGCGGATCGTCCTGCTGCCGTTGATCGCGGGGCTGGGATATGAATTCATCAAGTACAGCGCGAAGCAGTGCGGGAACCCTCTGATCAAAACCCTGATGCTGCCCGGACTCTGGCTTCAGCGCCTCACGACGCGAGAGCCGTCGGATGACCAGATAGAGGTCGCCATCAGGGCGCTGAATGAGGCCCTCGCGATGGAACCCCGCTGAAGCGGGGTTTTTTGTTTCCGGATTAAATACCTTTCACCACAAAGGCACAAAGACACTAAGAAAAAAATATTTTAAGGCTTCTCTTCGTGACTTGGTGCCTTTGTGGTAAATGCCTTTACTTATTATGTTCAAAAAATTAGAAGCAGTTGCGGAAAAATATGACGAGCTGACCAGGCTCCTGTCCGATCCCGTCGTCGCTGCCGACCACCTGCAATACCAGAAGTACTCCAAGGAGCGGTCGGACATCGAGGACGTGGTAAGCCACTACCGTGCCTACCGGGCCCTGGTAAAGCAGGTCCATGAGGCCGGGGAGATCACCAACGACAAGCAGTCGGACCCCGAGCTGCGCGCAATGGCCGAGGCCGAGCTCAGGGAACTCACGCTGAAAAGCGAGCGCCTGGAACAGGAACTCCGGCTCATGCTCGTGCCCAGGGATCCGCGGGACGACAGGAATATCTTCCTCGAGATCCGCGCCGGCGCGGGCGGCGACGAAGCGGGGCTTTTCGCGGCCGAGCTGTTCCGCATGTATTCCCGCTATGCGGAGAAGAAGCGCTGGCAGGTCACCCTTCTGGACATGAGCACCACCGGCGTCGGCGGCGCAAAGGAGGTCATCGCCCAGATCCAGGGCAAGGGAGTGTACAGCAGGCTTAAATACGAGAGCGGCGTGCACCGGGTCCAGCGTGTGCCTACAACCGAATCCAGCGGCAGGATACACACCTCCACGGTGACCGTGGCCGTGCTGCCCGAAGTCGACGACGTTGAAGTGAACATCGAGCAGAAGGACCTGCGCATCGATACCTACTGCTCATCCGGTCCCGGCGGGCAAAGTGTGAACACCACCTACTCCGCCGTCAGGATCACCCACATCCCCACCGGCGAGGTGGTCGCGTGCCAGGACGAGCGATCGCAGCTCAAGAACCGCATCAAGGCCATGAAGATCCTGAAGGCCCGGCTGCTGGAGAAGGAGCGGGCCAGGCAGGACGCCGAAACAGCCCAGGACCGCAGGTCACAGGTCGGCTCCGGAGAACGCAGTGAAAAGATCCGGACCTACAACTTTCCGCAAACCCGCGTAACGGACCACCGCATCGGGATGTCGCTGTACCGGCTCGATTCCGTTATGGACGGCGACATCGACGAGTTCATCGACGGCCTGACCGCGGCGGCGAACGCGGAGCGGCTGAAAAATCTTTGAGTGCAGCGGGGAATTCGGAGTGCGGAATGCGACGTGAAAATCAAACACCCAATATTCCAAATTCCGCACGCTACGCTCCGTACTGGGAACAAGTGACCATCATCGAAGCCATACTCAACGCGACAAACCGGTTATCCGCAGCTGGCGTAACCCATGCCCGGCTCGACGCTGAAGTGCTTCTCGCTCATATCATCAAGAAAGACCGCGTCTGGCTCATCACCCATCGAGACGATATGCTCGATGATAGAGCTCGGCGGGATTTTGACGAAGCGATCCGACGCAGAACAAAGCGCGAACCGCTTCAGCATATCATCGGCAACCAGGAATTCTGGGGCCTTGAGTTCACGGTCACGCCTGACGTGCTCATCCCCAGGCCCGAGACCGAACTCATCGTTGAAGCGGCACTCGCGCTCGTCCAGGACCGGAACAGTCCGGTCAGGATCGTTGATCTCTGCACCGGCTCAGGCTGTATTGCCGTGAGCCTGGCGAAAGAACTGGCCTCTGCCCGCGTTATCGCGACCGATGCGTCTGAGAAGGCCCTTGCAGTTGCCAGAGAAAATGCCCGTCATCATGGCGTGGCAAATCGCATCCGATTTCTTGAGGGCGACCTTTTCGAACCGCTGGAAGAGCTGGACATTCGCGGGCACATTGATATCATGGTATCGAATCCGCCCTATGTTCGGACAGGCGACCTGCCCACACTCCAGCCCGAGGTGAGAGAGTACGAGCCTGCCATGGCGCTTATTGCCGGTCACGAGGGCACGGAGATCGCGATGAGGATCATAAGGAACGCGACCGGGTATCTGAAGAAGAGCGGCGCGCTCATTATGGAAATGGGACTGGGTCAGGCAGAGGCGCTCACGCGGATGATTGAAACAACCGGCGCATACGACAAACCCGGGGTCCTGAAGGACCTGGCGGGAATCGAAAGAGTGATCGTGGCAAGAAAGGCATAAGAGCCAGGTTCAAAGTTTCAGGTTCACGGTTCAGGGTTGGATAATCATGAACCCCGTTTGACGTTTATTCAGCCTAAACCATAAACCTTGAACCGTGAACCTGACAACCTGAGTAAATACCATGAAATCAATATACATCAACGGCGGAAAAAAACTGAGCGGCGAAGTCTTCATCAGCGGGGCCAAGAATGCCGCCCTGCCGATCCTTGCGGCAGCGCTTCTCTGTGAAGGAAAACACCGGATAGCGAATGTCCCGCGCCTGGCCGATGTAACGACCTTCGGCAGGATCCTCCAGAACATGGGGGTGTCCTTCGAGCGGCAGGGCGGTGATGTCCTGATCGATTCCACGGCATTGGCGAATCCCGAGGCGCCCTACGATCTTGTGCGGACCATGCGGGCATCGGTCCTGGTGCTCGGGCCGCTTGTGGCGCGCATGGGCAGGGCGCGCGTGTCGCTGCCCGGCGGATGCGCCATCGGAGCCCGGCCGATCAACCTGCACCTCATGGGCCTGGAAAAGCTCGGCGCGACCGTCGAGATCGAACACGGCTATGTCGTGGCCGGCGCGAAGAAGCTTCGCGGCGCGCATATTTATTTCGACACCGTGACCGTGACCGGCACCGAGAACATCATGATGGCCGCCTCGCTCGCGGAGGGGGAAACGGTCCTCGAGAACGCAGCGCGGGAGCCCGAGATCGTGGACCTCGCGAACGCCCTTGTCCGGATGGGCGCGAAGATCGAGGGAGCGGGCACGGACATCATCAGGATACAGGGTGTCGAGAAGCTTCATGCCCTGGACTACACCGTCATGCCGGACAGGATCGAGACCGGGACCTTCGTGATCGCCGCGGCCATAACCAGCGGAACGGTCGTGATCAAAAACTGTTTTCCCGGCCATCTCGATGCCGTGCTCGCGAAAGTATCCGAGACAGGGGCACTGATAAAGACCGATGACAGCACGATCCAGGTCACTGGTCAGCGCGTGATCAAACCCGTGAACGTCACCACCCTGGAGTATCCCGGATTTCCCACGGACATGCAGGCGCAGATCATGAGCCTGGTGTCCCTGGCGGAAGGCACGAGCGTCATCAACGAAACCATCTTCGAGAACCGTTTCACGCATGTGGCGGAACTCCGGAGAATGGGGGCCGACATCCAGACCGACGGACGCACCGCGATCATCAAGGGAGTACCGAAGCTTTCCGCGGCGCCGGTGATGGCGACGGACCTGCGCGCAAGCGCCTCGCTCATCCTCGCCGGCCTCGCCGCCGAAGGACAGACCGTGATATCGCGCATATACCATTTGGACCGGGGATATGATAATATTGAGCAGAAGCTCTCGGCGCTGGGGGCGGACATTAAGAGAGTGTAAGCCGATTGCGGATTGCAGATTGCGGAATGCGGATTTAAAATCCGAAATCCGAAATTAAAGAGGTTGTATGAAGATCATCGACTCACAGCAAAAAGACATCGTCGCTGAACTCAAGCGGATCATCAACCGCGGCGAGACCGCGACTGAGGAAGTCGCCATTGTCGTGAAAGAGGTCGTCGAGCGCGTTCGCAAGCATGGAGACCCCGCGGTGCTCGAATACACCGAGAAGTTCGACCGGGTGACCCTCGCGCTCAAGGACCTCAAGATTTCTCCCGAGGAGATCAGGAATGCCTATACCAACGTCGAAACAAAGAAGGTGGACGCGCTGAAGCTCGCGGCGCAGAACATCCGCGCCTTCCATGAAAAACAGAAGATCAGCTCCTGGGTCAGCCAGGAGGCCGACGGTGTTATCCTCGGCCAGCTCGCGCGGCCGATCCAGTGTGCCGGTGTCTATGTGCCCGGCGGCAAGGCGTGCTACCCCTCTACGGTGCTCATGAATGTGATCCCGGCCAGGGTAGCCGGTGTGGAGCATCTGGTGATGTGCTCTCCCGTGCCGGGTGGTACCATGAACCCGTACATCCTCGTTGCCGCTGATATCGCGGGTGTGAGCGAGATCTACAAGATCGGCGGCGCGCAGGCGATCGCGGCCATGGCCTACGGCACTGCCACGATCCCCAAGGTGGACAAGATCGTGGGACCGGGCAATATCTATGTGGCCACAGCCAAACGGTACGTCTTCGGCCAGGTGGACATCGACATGATCGCAGGGCCGAGCGAGATCCTAGTCATCGCCGACCAATCGGCAAACCCGGAGTTCGTTGCCTCGGACCTGCTGTCGCAGGCGGAGCACGATGAACTGGCATCCTCGATCCTCGTCACCACCTCGCGTGAGCTTGCGGAAAAAACGGATGCCGAGGTCGAGCGTCAGCTTGCTAACCTGGGCAGGAAAGAGATCGCCCGCAAGGCCATCGACCGGTTCGGCGTGATCGTGATCGTGGGCGACCTGCAGGAGGCTGCCGCGGTTTCCAACTCCATCGCGCCGGAACATCTGGAGCTTGCTGTTGAGAAGCCGTTTGAGCTCCTTGCGCTGATCAAGAACGCGGGCGCCATCTTCCTCGGCCACTACACGCCGGAGTCGGTGGGCGACTATATCGCCGGCCCGAACCACGTGCTCCCCACGGGCGGCACGGCCCGGTTCTTTTCGCCCCTGTCCACGGACAGCTTCATGAAAAAATCCAGCCTTATCTTCTATACAAAAGAGGGCCTGGACAAGGTGGGCGAAGCCGTGATGCAGATCGCGGACGTGGAAGGGCTGGAGGCGCACGGGAATACCATCCGGGTGAGGATGGCGAAGAAATAATTATTGGAAATTGGAAGTTGGAAATTTCAAATTTAAAATTTTCAACCTTCACTTTCCAATTACTTGCGTCAGGAATAATAGCATGAGGAGGCCACATGCCTGTAAAATCCAAAAAGTCGTCGCCGAAAGAAACTGCTCTCGCAAGTCAAAAGCTCAAGCTCGGCCTGCCCAAGGGGAGCCTGCAGGAAGCAACCTTCAAGCTCTTCGACAAGGCAGGGTACCGCGTACAGGTCAGTTCGCGCAGCTACTACCCGACCATCGATGACCCGAACATCGACTGCACCCTGGTCCGGGCGCAGGAGATGGCGCGCTATGTTGATATCGGCATCTTCGATGTCGGCCTCACGGGCAAGGACTGGATCCTCGAGCAGAATGCCGATGTGGTCGAGGTCGCCGAGCTTCGCTATGCCAAGGGAGGCCTTAACCCGGTGCGCTGGGTCGTGGCCGTGCCCGAGGATTCAAAGATCAAAACGCTCAAGGACCTGAAGGGCAAACGCATCGCCACCGAGCTCGTGGGTTATACAAAGCGTTACCTTAAGTCCCGGGGAGTCACTGCCGAGATCGAATTCTCCTGGGGCGCCACGGAGGTGAAGCCTCCCCGCCTCGCCGATGCGATCGTGGAGCTCACCGAGACCGGCAGCTCGCTCCGCGCGAACAATCTTCGCATCGTTGAAGTGATGCTCGAGTCCACCACGCGGCTCATCGCAAACAAGAAGGCGTGGAGCGATCCATGGAAGCGGAAGAAAATCGAGAACATGGCCATGCTGCTCCAGGGCGCGCTGTCTGCCGAGGAAAAGGTCGGGCTCAAGATGAACGCCCCCAAGAAGAACCTGAAGGAGATTTGCGGCCTTCTGCCCTCCATGCACGCGCCGACGATCTCGCATCAGACCGATCCCGAGTGGGTAAGCCTGGAAGTGATCCTGGACGAAAAGCAGGCGCGCGACCTGATCCCCCGGCTCAAACGCCGCGGCGCATCGGGAATCGTGGAGTATCCCCTGAACAAGGTCATTGCGTAATGACACGACCAACTGAGGCGGCCAAACGGCCGCCTCAGTTGTTTTAACATAATTTTCGCTTGTACATCGCGCGTGATTCTTGTATATTCCCCCTATCATGAGAACGAAATCACCGAAAACAAAAGACATCGTGACCCTTATCAGGCCCCAGGTGCGCAAGCTTGCGGCGTACCACGTCGACGAAACGCCCGTTCGCATCAAGCTCGACGCCATGGAGAACCCCTTCCCTCTGCCCGATGCGCTCCGTCGCGAGATCGCCGCCGTTGTCAGGAATACGAAGATCAACCTCTATCCTGATCCGTCGGCCAAAAAGCTCAAGAAGGCCATCGCTGCGATGTGGGGGATAAAGCCTGAACAGATGATCCTCGGCAACGGTTCGGACGAACTGATCCAGGCGGTCATCCTCGCCTTCGGCGGCCCCGTACTGGCCCCGGCGCCGACCTTTGCCATGTACGAGATCACCTCCCGCGCGCTCGCGCAGAGCGTAGTCACGGTACCGCTCGACAACAACTTTGACCTCGACGCGAACCTGGTGCTCAAGAAGGCAAAAGAGCGCAAAGCGAAAGTGATCTTCCTTGCCTGCCCGAACAATCCTACGGGAAACCGTTTCTCGGACACGGAGATCAGGAATATCCTGGAGCATGCCGATGCCGCGGTTGTGATCGATGAAGCGTATTATAGTTTTTCCGGCAAGACCTGGCTGCCGCTCCTGAAAAAACATCCCAATATGATCATACTCAGGACGCTTTCGAAGATCGGATTTGCCGGGCTTCGCATCGGCGTACTGACTGCCTCGCAAAACATCATCGATGAACTGAATAAGATCAGGCTTCCGTATAATATCAACAGCCTGTCCCAGGCGGTTGCGATAACCGCTCTCGAACACCAGGACGTCATCGAACGCCAGATTTCCCTGTTGATTTTGGAGCGGAAAAGATTATATAATGCGTTGTCGAAGTTTCCGGGCGTCACCGCCTATCCATCAGAGACCAATTTCATCATGATCAGGACTGCTGCGGACGCATCGCGAATTCATCAGAAGCTCAAGCAGGCCGGCATCCTTATCAAGAATTTGAACAAACCAGGACCGCTCAAGAACTGCCTTCGGGTGACCATCGGGACGCCGGCAGAGAACAAGGAGTTTCTGAAGACGCTGAAACTAATTTTGACTGCGAATCAGCAATAACACATTCGTAAAAAGTCGTCTTACCCGCGAACGCGGGTATCCAGGGCTCAAGCCATTGCCCACAAAGACTGGATTCCCGTTTTCACGGGAATGACGGGAGAAGAAGGAGTAGTAAATGCGACGCAAAGCGACTATCGAACGCAAGACCAAAGAGACGGACATCAGGATTTCCCTGGACCTTGACGGGACCGGCAAGTACGGCATCAAGACCTCGGTGCCGTTCATGGACCACATGTTCTCGCACATAGCCAAACACGGCTTCTTCGACCTTGCGATCAAGGCAAAAGGCGATATTGAGATCGACGATCACCACACCGTGGAGGATCTCGGCATCGCCTTCGGCCAGGCGCTCAAGAAGGCGCTCGGGGACAGCAAGGGCATCCGGCGGTACGGCGAAGCGACCGTACCCATGGACGAGGCGCTCGCGCAGGTGGTCATGGACCTCTCCGGCAGGCCGTATCTTGTGTACCAGCTGGACCTGCCGAAGAAATACAAGCTCAAGGACTTCGATCCCGGACTTGCCGAGGACTTCTTCCGCTCTGTTGCCAATCACGCAGGCATGAACCTCCATATCCGCATTTTATATGGCCGCGATGTCCATCACATGCTCGAAGGCATCTTCAAGGCCTTCGGCCGCGCCCTGGACCAGGCCACGAGCCTCGATCCGAGGATCAAGGGCGTGCTCTCAACAAAAGGGAAAATCTAATTATTCACCACAGAGGACTCGGAGGTTTGACAGAGTTCACAGCGTAGATATTTGACCGCTTCACCTCTGTGCCCTCTGTGGTTAAGGTCTTTTATGATCGCTATTATTGATTACGGAATGGGCAATCTCAGGAGCGTCCAGAAGGGCTTTGAACACACAGGCCATGAGGCCGTAGTCACGAGCGACGCGAAGACGATCCTGAATGCGAACAAGGTAGTTCTGCCCGGCGTGGGCGCGTTCCCTGATTGCATGAAGAATCTGGAGCAATACGGCCTCATCGACGCGGTGAAGAAGAGCGTCAGCGTCGGCAAACCTTTTCTCGGCATCTGCCTTGGCCTCCAGCTCCTGTTCACGGAAAGCGAAGAGTTCGGAATATCGAAGGGTCTGGACATCATCAAGGGCCGCGTCGTTCGCTTCAAAGGCCCTGCATTCGACACTCCGCATGAAGCCTGCCCTCGAACGTCTCAATCGGGGGAACTCGGCACTTTGAAGGTCCCGCACATGGGCTGGAACTCACTTACCTTCAAGAGGCGGCCGCCTGCGTTAACAGACGTTCCCGAGAACAGCCATGTCTACTTCGTGCATTCATTCCATGTCGTACCGGAGGACAAGGGCGTGATCGCGACCACCACCCCATACGGCATCGAGTTCGTCTCGAGCATCTGGAAGGACAATATCCTTGCGGTCCAGTTCCACCCGGAGAAAAGCCAGGCGCTGGGGTTGTCGATCCTGAAAAGATTCGGAGAACAGAAAACATAACATCCACCACGGAGACACAGAGACACGGAGAAGAGCAATACAGATCTATAATTTTTCTCTGCGCCCTCTGCGGTAAATAGGTTTTGAGGTTTTCATGTTAATCATTCCCGCCATAGACTTGAAAGAAGGCAAGTGCGTCCGCCTTGAACAGGGTCTCATGGACAAGGCCACGGTCTATTCCGACGATCCCGCGACCACGGCAAAGCACTGGGAGTCGCAGGGCGCGGAGATACTCCATGTCGTGGACCTGGACGGCGCTTTTGCAGGCGTACCGAAAAACCTCGATGCCATCAAAGCGATACGCGCCGCCATCAAGATCGCGATTGAGGTCGGCGGCGGCATCCGTGACATGGCCACGATCAGCGCCCTCGTCTCGATCGGCATAGACCGCATCATTCTCGGCACTGCCGCGATCGAGAACCCCGCCTTTGTGCAGGAAGCCTGTAATGCGTTCCCGGGAAAGATCATCGTCGGAATTGACGCCAAAGACGGCATGGTGGCAATCAAAGGATGGGCGGAGGTCACGAAGGTGCAGGCAATCGACCTCGCAAAACAAATGCAGGCGTATGGCGTCATCGCCGTCATTTACACGGACATCAAGCGCGACGGCATGCTGTCGGGCCCGAACATCGAGGCCACGCAGGCGCTTGCAAGGGCGCTCCATATCCCGGTCATTGCCTCCGGCGGCGTCCACACGATGAAGGATATTGAACAACTTCTTACGGTGCGGCACTCCGGTGTAAGCGGCGTGATCACCGGCAAAGCCATATACAGCGGATCGCTTGATCTCAAGGAAGCCATAACGTTTGTGAAGATGAATGATAATCAGTGCTCAAGGTAAAAGCAGGTTTCTCGCAGAGACGCAGAGCTCGCAGAGAAAGGCAGTACCAAAGATCTATAAGTATTTTTTGTATGTAAAACTTAAAAGTTTTTTGTAGTACTCTGCGGCCTCCGCGCCTCCGCGAGAGAAGGTTTTTCATGATTTTTTTAATTTGTGGAGTTTTTTTTCAGTTATGTTAACCAAACGCATCATACCCTGCCTTGATGTAAAAGCGGGACGAGTGGTAAAGGGCGTCAGCTTCGTTAACCTTCGCGACGCCGGGGATCCGGTCGAGATCGCGAAAGTGTACGACGAACAGGGTGCCGACGAACTCACGTTCCTTGACATCACCGCATCGCACGAGGAGCGCGGCATCATCCTCGACATCGTGCGCCGCACGGCGGAGCAGGTGTTCATGCCCCTTACCGTGGGCGGAGGTATCAAGGTCCTCGACGATATCCGCAACCTCCTGCTCGCCGGGTGCGACAAGGTATCGATCAACACCACGGCGGTCCACGATCCGGAGTTCATCAAGGCCGCGTCCATGCGTTTCGGCAGCCAGTGCATCGTGGTCGCCATCGACGCAAAGCAGGTTGTTGCCCACGACAAGGACTTCAAACCCCCGCTCAAATGGGCCGATGACCCCCGGTACGCAGCATTGTTTCTGTCTCAATCCGCACTCCACACTCCGCATTCCGCACTCAAATGGGAGGTCTACACCCACGGCGGCAGAAGACCCATGGGCATTGATGCCGTAGCGTGGGCAAAGAAGATGGAAGAGTACGGGGCGGGTGAGATCCTGCTCACAAGCATGGATCAGGATGGTCAGAAAAATGGTTACGACCTGGCGCTGACGCGGGCTGTAGCCGAGGCGGTCACCATTCCCGTCATCGCATCCGGTGGCGTGGGGAATCTGGAACACATCTACGACGGTTTTACAAAAGGCAAAGCCGATGCCGCGCTCGCTGCGTCGATCTTTCATTTCAGGGAATATACCATCAGGCAGGCAAAGGAATATTTACAGAAGCGCGGTGTGCCCGTGCGGTTGTAGGCCAATGTGCCTCACAACAAATTACCGCCTCTTTCCTCCCCCTCCGAAAATCGATCCCAGAACACCGTGGGACAACCTTCAAAAGAGAAATCATCGACGCCAAGCTGTTTTGCCCTGTCGGCGAATTGCGGCCGGTCCCCGCCGGGCTTCGCGATGCCGGAAAGATCTCCTTTTACATCCGCCAAGAAGACCGGCACGCCGATCCTGCTGAACTGTTCGGCCATCACCCGGAGCGTCACGGTCTTGCCCGTGCCGGTGGCGCCGGCGATCAGGCCGTGCCGATTCGCCATCTGCGGCAGGATCCCCGCCTCATCCTTGCCTTTTGCAATGATCATTATTTCTGTTTTTTGTGCCATAGTTTCTCCAGGAGGGACATGCGAGGTATTTTTGAGTGGATTATTCCATAAAGTTATTTCAAAGGCAAGTAATTCCTCGAGAAGCATGGCCGCAATTTAGGTTCGTGAGGCAGCACTTTAAACGGGGTCGGACATGACAGGGCGTCAGCAATGTTATCGAGAAATCGTTTCTGAACATCATATATCACTTTCATGAATATTATTTCCCTGATGATCATTTTATGCTATATTGTTTTCCATATGATACCGCTATTCGTTTGATAACAAAGAACAGCGTATCTATATGACCGGTCGACAGCGATAAGATTATCAGCGCGTTTCGTGTTATGTATGATATGCTTCCTGGTAATTCACACATACGCATTTTCTGATCGTCATGTTGTTTCAGAAACTACTCTATGAGGAGGATATTGTCATGAAAAGACAGTTTGTTGCAGTCGCAGTGGTTGCAATAGTTGCCTCACTCGTCTTCGGGTGTGCGTCAAAAGGACCTGTCATTCAGGACGGCAAGCAGGTAGCGATCTTTGTGCTCTTGGACCGGGGGATCAAGAGCGACATGAAAGAGGACGAAAGCAAGGACCGGAATGAAATGGGTCAGTTCATGGAAGAGAATCTGATCGAAATGCTGAAGGACGCAGGCTATAATCCGACGCTGATCCAGAAACGCAACCAATATGTCCCCGGCTCTGCAAATTATCTCGTAACCGTCAGGATCAATGATTTGCGGATGGTAAGCGGGGCGGCGCGCTTTTGGGTCGGCATGATGGCCGGCACCACAATACTCAAGAACCATTATGAACTATCTGGATCGAGCGGCAAGGTGGCCCTGTCGTATGATGATGAGGACAGCACCACGAGAGACTGGACCAAATGCGCCGAAGAGCTCAATGAACGCCTCGTGAAAAAGATCGGCGAAACACTGTCAAAGTAAAATAGAGGCTCCATCAGACATACGGCGCTGGACGCAGGTTTTCGATCACGTGTTGCCACAATAGGCGCTTTTAATCTGACGGTGAAACTCAGAACCGTGGCCGCGCAATAAAAATAAAAAAGGCGGGATGCTTTCATCCCGCCTTTGCTGTGTAACCAATATCCTTCGCTCTGCTCTGCGCCCTGAGTCTTTCGACGCGCTCAGGATAGCGCGCAATGCGCGCTATTTTTTCGCCGCGATCCCCTTCTGAATCGCCTTCACCACACCATCGCTGCCGGACTCGCGTATGGTGAGCAGCATGCCCTTCTTCTGGTAGTAGCCCATGAGCGGCGCGGTCTTCTCATTGTACACGTCGAGACGCTTGCTGATGGCCTCCACGGTCTCGTCAGCGCGCTGGATCGTGGGGCTGCCGCACTTCTTGCACTTGTCGCCGGGGGCCGGCGGATTGCTCTTGATGTTGTAGATCTCCTGGCAGGAAGAATTGGAACAGGTCCTGCGCGTGGTCAATCGGTCGAGGATCACCTCACGCGGGACCTCGATGCTCGCCACGAGATCGAGCTTGATGTTCAGCTTATTCAGGATCGCATCGAGAGCGTCGGCTTGCGGAATCGTCCTCGGGAAGCCGTCGAGGAGAAAACCCTTCTGGCAGTCCTTCTCCTTGAGCCGCTGCTCCATGATGCCCATGATCAATGAATCGGGCACCAGGTCGCCCCGGTCCATGTAGCCCTGCGCTTCTTTGCCGAGCGCGGTGCCGGCCTTTACCGCGCCGCGCAGAATATCTCCTGTCGAGATCTGGACCGAGCCGTCCAGTGCTGTCAACAGTTTTGCCACCGTGCCCTTGCCCGCGCCCGGTGCTCCTAACAGAATGATCCTCATGGTGACTTACCTCCCCGGATTAAAAAAGAATGTGTGCGTAACGGCGGCCATTATCGTATTACTGGGTGAAAAAATCAAGAGAAATGTCATGCAACAAAGGCTATTCCTGAAAAGCGGACACTCGGAACTACACCATCAACACTTCGTACTGTTCCTGGTGCAGGTTGGGGTCGGCTTTGATCACGATCTTCTTTTGAAATTCCTTTTCCAGTTCCTCCACGCCCTGCCGCTCTTCATCGTACATCATATCGGCGACCACGGAGTTTACGGTCACGAGCGCCTTCTTTTCCTCGGCTCCGGCAAAGGCCCTGCGAAGCTCGCGAAAGACCTCGTAGCAGATGGTGCGGCTGGACTTGATGTATCCGCGTCCTTCGCAGTAGGGGCAGGTGTCGCACAGCGTTCGTCCCAGGCTCTCGCGAATGCGCTTGCGCGTCATCTCGATCAGCCCGATGGGCGAGATGTGCGATATGGTCGTCTTGGCCTTGTCGTTCTCGAGCGCCTCCTGGAGGGCCGCGTACACCTTGCGCCGGTTGTCCTCGCGTTCCATGTCGATGAAATCGAGAATGAGGATCCCGCCGATGTTCCGGAGCCGGAGCTGGTAGGCGATCTCCCGCACCGCCTCGAGGTTGGTCTTGAGGATCGTGTCTTCGAGGGAGCGCTTGCCCACGTACCTGCCGGTGTTCACGTCGATCGTGGTGAGGGCCTCGGTCTGGTCAAGAATGATGTACCCGCCTGACTTGAGCCAGACCTTTCTGCCGAGGGCCCGCGAGATCTCGATCTCCACGCCGTAGTGCTCGAAGATTGGGTCGTCGCCTTCATAGGGTTTCACGCGCCTTCCGAGCTGGGGGAGGTAGGAGTCCACGAACTCTTTCACCCGATCGTATTCCTCGGGGGCGTCGATGACCAGCTTGTCCACGTCACGGGTGAAAACGTCGCGGATCACCCGAAAGACAAGGTCGAGCTCGTTGTGCATCAGCGCCGGGGCCGAGGTCTTCTCCTTTTTCCTCAGGATGGTCTCCCACAGCCGCGAGAGGAACTCGACGTCGGCAATGAAATCATCCTCGCTTCTGCCCTGGCTTGCGGTCCGGATGATGTAGCCCGTGTTCGGCTTCCGGTGCCTGCTAACGATCTCCCGGAGCCGGTTCCGTTCCTCGACGTCCTCGATCCGGCGAGAGACGCCGATGTGGTTGACGCCCGGCATCATGACCAGATAGCGGCCGGGGATGCTGATGTAGGTCGTCACACGCGCGCCCTTGGTGCTGATCGGTTCCTTCGAGACCTGGACCAGGATATCCTGACCTTCCTGCAGAAGGTCCTCGATCTGGGTGGCGTGAGAGCGTTTCCGCTTGGGCTCGACCTCGAGCTCAAGACCCTCGTCCTCCATCAGGGGCGTATATTCCGACGTGCTGTCGAACACATCGCCCACGTAGAGAAAGGCGGCTTTCTCCAGCCCGATGTCAACGAAAGACGCCTGCATGCCCGGGAGGACCTTCATCACGCGCCCTTTGTACACATTGCCTGCGACGCCGCGGTCCTTCTTGCGGTCTATGTATATTTCCGTGACCAGGCCGTTCTCCAGAAGCGCGACGCGCGTCTCCTCACGGCCCGCGTTTACGATGATCTCAGATGACATTGTGTCTCCTTCATGACGGTTCTTTGTAAAACCTATTTTATAATAGGTGAGGATTGAATACAAGGAGGAAAATTGAGAGCGTTGCAAAAATAAGAAGTCGTCATACCCGCGAACGCGGGTATCCAGGGTCAAACATCTGCATGAAAAGACTGGATTCCCGTTGGAACCTGCCCCAGCAAGATTCAAGCAGGGGCGGGAATGACGGAATTAACAAGATTTCGACTTATTACGAATCATCAATCTGTAACTGAACCGGTCCTTAAAACGACATCGGGCTTACCCACTGGTCCTTTTCCTTGCAGTACATTCCGACGCGTTTTACCCTGAAGAGCACGGACTGATCTTTCCCGATGTTGAACAGGCGCTCGATCACATCCTGCATGCGCGGCTTGAGCTGGTCGTGATCGACCAGCGTGCAGACGAGGCTTCCAAGACCCTCGGTGATCGACTCAATGCACGGGCGGATGTCCTTCTGCTTCCCCTCTTTTGAAACGATCACCGATGTCCGGGACAGAAAATCCTTCACCCGCTCGGAGGTCCCATCCCGATGCTGGGCTCCAACGGCGACCTCGTACGTGTATCTGCTGATGCTGCCTGACAGGGACGGCGCTTTCTTCGCAACAACCTTTGATTCAAGGATCCTGACGCCCTCCGGCAGGGTGCTGTTCAGACTCCTGGTGATCTGGAGCAAATCCGCGAACGGATCGATCTCCAGGTCCAGGTATTCCGTCCCGCTCTCCATGCCCACCGGAAGCGCCGGGCCGAACGCGACCTTCAAATGGGGGTTGAAGCCCTGGGAAAAGGCCACGGGCACCTGCGCGCGGACCACGGCACGATGGAACAGGGTCATGAAATCGAGATGGGAAAGAAAGCGGATGCGTCCGGCCTTGGTGACCTTCATTCTGACGCGGCTGGTCATGTCCGGTACTCCTGCGGGTTTTTTTCGATCAGCGGACGCGGTCCCTTCCGTCATCGGTTTCGTTGTCGTCAACACCGCCGGCCTTCCGAGCACATTCGTTCCGCCGTCCGCGCATCCGATGCCGCAATGTTCGCACACCACCCTGCAATTCTCCGTGATCTTCTCCTCCACCGCGCGGTGATATTCCCTCTTCAAAAATTCCCTGGTCACGCCGCTCTTGACAAAACCCCAGGGCAGTTTATCCTCCAACCCGAACGTCCGCGAGGCATACGTCGGGGCATCGAGTCCGCATTTCTGAAAAGCCTCGGTCCACTTCTTGAAATCAAAACACTCGGTCCATCCGTCAAAGCGGCAGCCGAGGCGCACAGCCTCCTCGATCACCCTGCCGAGCTTCCGGTCGCCGCGCGCGAATGTCCCTTCCAGCAGGCTCGTCTCGGGGTTGTGGCCCTTCAGCGTGATGCCGCGCCTCTTCAATCCCTTTTCGAGATAGGCCTGCTTTCTCCGAACCTCGGTGATGGACGCCTGGCCATGCCACTGGAAGGGTGTGTGCGGCTTGGGTACGAAGGTCGAGACGCTGATATTAAGCTGTATCGGGCGCTTCGACGTGCGCTTGCCGACGCTGAAGAGTTCGTTCGCGAGCCTGATGATGCCGTCAAGATCCTCGTCGGTCTCGGTTGGGAGGCCGATCATGAAGTAGAGCTTGATCGTATTCCATCCGCTCCTGAAAATGGTCTCCGCGGCGTCCAGAAGGTCGCGATCGCTCACGGGCTTGTTGATGACCCTGCGCAGGCGCTCGGTGCCTGCCTCGGGCGCGAGCGTAAAGCCGGTCTTGCGCGTGCCGGCAATGGCCCTGATCATCTCCGGCGTGAGCGTGCCCACGCGGAGCGACGGGAGCGAGACCGAAACGCGGCTGTCCCGGTACCGTTCCATCAGCTCGATGATCAGCGGCTGAATCTCCGAGTAGTCGCCTGTGCTGAGTGACGCGAGAGAAAGCTCGTCATAACCGGTGCAGGAAAGCGACCCATCGAGCAGGCCTTTCACGGTTTCGGCACCCCGCTCCCGGTACGGCCGGTAGATGATCCCGGCCTGGCAGAACCGGCAGCCGCGGATGCAGCCGCGCGCAACCTCGACGGTCACCCGGTCATGGATCGGCTTCATGAGCGGCACGAGGGGCTTGTCCGGATACGGCGCGGTTTCGATGCTCTTGAGATACCGCCTGCGGACAATCGCCTTTCCGAGCGAGGGTACGTAAAAGCCTTCCAGCTTCGAGATGGCATTGAGAAATTCCTGTCTGCCCGGATGTTTCTGCCGGAGAGCCACGATCTCGTGCACGGACTCCTCTGCCTCGCCGATGAAAAAAACATCGATAAAATCGGAAAGCGGCTCCGGGTTCACCGCGCAGGGGCCGCCGGCGATGATGACCGGATGGCTATCAGTGCGGTCCTCGGACCGTATCGGGATCTTGGCGAGCTCCAGCCCCGTCAGGATGTTTGAGTAGGAGAGTTCGTACTGAAGGGTGATGCCGATGATGTCAAATTCCGCAAGCGGCAGATTGGACTCCAGGCTGGTGAGCGGCCTTCCCGATGCGCGGAGCCGGTCCTCATAGTCTGTCCAGGGCGAGAAGACCCGCTCGCATGCCGTGTCCGGCCTGTTGTTCAGGATGTGATACAGGATCCGGATGCCGAGGTGCGACATGCCGATCTCGTACGTGTCGGGAAAAAAGAGACAGATCCTGGTCTTGACCTGGGCCAGGTCTTTGTGGATTGCATTGATCTCGGTGTTGATATACCGTGCGGGCTTGGCGACCAGCGGGAGAAAGTCTTCGTACATGGAACTCCTTAAACGACAGGGGCCAGGGTACAGGGTTCAGGGTACAGCAGGCAACGTCCCGAAGGTCCGGACTTTTCTGAACCCTGAACCCTGACGTTACACCCTGATTTAGTAGAACAACATAAACCGCCGTGCCTGGATATTCAAGAGAATTCCGAGCGAGAGAAAGGTCGTGATGATGGAGGTCCCGCCGTAGCTCACGAGGGGAAGCGGCACTCCCACAACGGGCACGATGCCTACGGACATGCCCATGTTGATGAACACATAGAACAAGAGCATGGATACGATGCCGCCGGCCATGAGCACGCCGATCCGGTCTTTGGCTTTCTTGGCCGTGTCCACGCCATTGAGCAGCAGGAGCACATACAGGAAAAGCAAGCTGCTGCTGCCGACCAATCCGGTCTCTTCAGAGATCACGGCAAAGATGAAGTCCGTATGGCGCTCCGGCAGGAACGCCATCTGGCTCTGCGTGCCTTTGCGGTAACCCCGGCCCGTGATCTGGCCCGAACCCACGGAGATCTTGGACTGGTTCGCGTGGTAGCCGCTCCCGAGCGGGTCCGAGCTCGGGTCGATGAATGCCTTGATCCGGTTCTGCTGGTATGGCTTCAGCGAACCCCAGATCTTGTGGCGCACCGGCGAGACCGCAAAAACCAGGGTCGCGACCATTGCCCCGATGAGAAGCACGACCACGACTGACCGCAGGCGGATGCCGGCGAGCAGAATGATGATGGACGACGACAGTAACAGCATGAGCGCGGTCCCCAGGTCCGGCTGCTTGAGCACGAGCATGAGCGGAACCATGACCATGACCGCCGGAATGGCCAGGTCCTTGAGCTCATAGTCTCCCTGTTTCGGGTCCTCGGCAAAGTACCGCGCGAGGGCAAGCACGAGCGAAAGTTTTGCGAGCTCCGAGGGCTGGAACGCGAAAGGACCTATGGCGAGCCAGCGCTGCGCTCCCATGCCGGCTTTGCCCATGACCATGACAAGGAACAGGAGCACGAGCGAGACTGCGTAGAGCACATAGGCATAGCGTCCCACGGTGTGATAGTCGGGGATGAGCGCGAGGAACATGACCAGCAGGCCGATGGAAACCCATGCGATCTGTTTGGTGAACAGGGACGATGGGCCCCTCGACGTGTAGGTAGCGCTGTACACCGCCGCAATGCCGATGAGCGCGATAATAAACACAAGGAACACCATTCCCCAGGGCAGATTATCGAACCGTCTTTGGGTCAACATTTTTCAGGTACTCCTCAATGACTTTTCTCGCTATGGGAGCCGCGGCGCTGCCACCGTGCCCGCCGTGTTCCACGAGCACGGCCACGGCGATCTTCGGGCGGACGACCGGCGCGTAGGCAATGAACCATGCGTGGTCCTGCGTCTCTGCCGACAGCTTGCGGCCGGCAACCTTCTGCGCAATGACCTGGGCCGTGCCTGTCTTGCCGGCGACAACGGCGAGCGGAGTAGCAGCCCCATGAGCGGTACCGCCTGGTTCATTGACCACGCCGACCAGCGCACTCTGCACTTCCTGGAGCGCACCGGGATCGAGCGTGATCGAGCTTGTGTGTTCCGGAGAAAACACGTGCACTTCCCCGGTCTCCCGGTTCCTGGTCCGCTTAAGCAACAGGGGGCGATAGAAATGACCGCCGTTCGCAACCGCACTCATCATCTGGCAGGCCTGGATGGGGCTGACGAGGACGAAGCCCTGGCCGATGGAATTGATGAACGTGTCTCCCGGATACCAGGCTTCGCCGGTCCGTTTCTTCTTCCACGCTGTCGTGGGAATAAGCCCCGGTTTTTCGTCAGGCAAAAGGATGCCGGTCAGACTCCCAAGGCCGAGTTTTCGCGCGTACTCGGCTACGCGGTCCCAGCCGATGCGCTCTCCCATGGTATAGAAGTAGACATCGCATGACTCGACGAGCGCCTGGTGGAACGATACCGGACCATGCCCGCCTTTTTTCCAGCACCGGAAAGCGCGCCTGCCACCCATGAGGAACCCCTTGCACGTTACGGAATCATCAAGCTTGATCACGCCGGAATCCAGGCCGGCCAGCGCCACGATGATCTTGAACGTGGAGCCGGGCGGATACACGCTCTGGATCGCGCGGTTGTACATCGGGTGACTCGGGTCGTTCATAAGCTTCACCCAGTCCTTTGGCGAGATCCCCGGGGGAAAGATGTTCGGGTCATACGCAGGGTGGCTTGCGAGCGCGAGGATCTCACCGGTGTTCGGGTCCATCGCCACAACGGCCCCGGCCCGGCTGCCGAGCCCTTCTTCGGCGGCTTTCTGCGCATCGAGGTCGATGGTGAGGTAGATGTCCGTGCCGGGTCTTGGCTCCTCGATACCGAGGTCTTTCACCTTCCTGCCCGCGGCGTTCACCTGGATCATGCGCCTGCCCGCAACCCCGCGCAACAGCTTATCATAGACCTTTTCCACCCCCCCCTGGCCCGTCAAAATACCGAGATCCGTCTGCTCTTTCTTGTGCTGGGAGGGCGATACCTTGCCGATATAGCCGAGCTGGTGAGCAGCCAGTCCCGCATAGGGATAATGCCTGCGATGCTCAGGCTCGATGATCGCCCCGGGCAGGTCATCCTGATGGGATTCGACCCTGGCCACCTCGTCCCAGGGCGCCTCTTCCCGGATCTTCACGGGATCATACGTTGTCCTGACAGCAGTCGCGTCGTCAAGCACTTTCCTGATGGAATCCGGAGCGATCTTGACGATTGCCGACAACTTCTCGATCGTGGCGTCAAGGTCCAGGGTGTCTTCCGGGATCAGCGAGACATCGAACACCAGCTCATTCTCGACGAGCGGCCTGCCGCTGCGGTCGTAGATGATGCCCCGCGGAGGCCTGAGCTTCACGGGTCGTATGCGGTTGTTCTCCGCCTGTTCATGGTAAAACGCTCCCTTGATCGCCTGAAGATACCAGAGGCGGATAAAGAGGACCACGGCAAGAAGGATGATGAAGGCCGCCAGGAACGGAAGCCTTCGCTGGATGCCGGTTAAGTTGTCCTGCTGCTGATCCACCTAGAACTCCTTTTGAACGTCCCGTCTCACCAGCACCGATATGACGTCCTTTCTGACTATCAGCTTCAGTACAACCGCGCCCAACAGGCCCGTGTAGAGAGCCTGGGGAAGGATGCGGCCCGCCAGCAGGCTGAAGAAGGGGACCGACCCGTAGAACATCTGCAGAAAGAACGCGATAAAGATCCCTTCCAGCAGGCTGAAAGCGGCCACGAAGATGCTGTTCGACCGGCTGGTAAGATCGAGCACTCTCCTGCCGAGCAGTCCCGCGGAAAAACCGATCAGTCCCCTCGTCAATCCGGAAAACCCGATGAAACTTGCGGAACCGATATCCTGGGCCAGCCCGATGGCCATGCCCGCAAGGGCGGCCTCCGAAGGTCCGGTCAGCAGCCCGATGATATAGAGCAGGACCAGGGCAAGGTCCGGCTTGATCCCGCCGAGCGACAGGGGGGCGAGCAGGCTTGCCTGCACAGGAATGATCAAAAGCAGGATGGTGAAATATACGAGGGGTTTCATTTCAGGAGCACCAGCGCCTCTTCCAGGCGGGAGAAGCTGACCGCGGGTTTCGCCAGCACGGTCTGGAATGCATTGGCCTCATGTTTCGATACGCTGATTACCCTTGCCACGGCAAGACCTTTGGGATAGATGCCGTCGAGACCCGACGTGATGAGCAGATCGCCTGTCTGGATATCGGCGTAGTACGAGACGTATTTGAGAGCGCAATTGACAAGCTTGCCCTCGAGCAGCCCTTCTTCGCGGTTCCGCATGACTCGGACAGCGAGCGTGCAGCCGGGGTCGGTGAGGAGAAGGACCTTCGACGTGCCGGGAAGCACGGCATGGACCTTCCCAACCACCCCGTGCGCGGTGATCACGGCCATATCTTTCCGGATGCCGTGGTCGGCACCCTTGTTCAGGGTAACGGTGCTGGAAGCCGGTGAAGACTCCTTGCCGATCACCTGGGCCATGACGTCCGTCGGCGGATAGAGCCGTTTAAAATCCAGCGCATCCCGCAGCCGTTCATTCTCGAGCTGCAGCTCGTTCATGACCGCGCTCTCGAGCAGCAGACGTTCATTCTCGGTCCGGAGCCGCTGGTTCTCCTGCTGGGTGCCGACGAGAAGAACATACCCCTTTCCGATGGACACCACGGTGTTAAAGGGCCAGCGTATGATCCGTTCGATAAAACCCGAGATGGCCAGTACCGGCCTTTCCATGAACGTGAACCGCCCGTTCTTTACCTGGAGTGTGACCAGCCAGAAGAGGAGGATAAAGAGGGAAAGAATGGACAGAAATTTTTTGTGTTTTGCAATATACCCGGGCATCCGCTTCAGCTACTTTCCACTACATAGAATCTGTATTTTTAAATTGCCGTTTCACTTGAGACCGTCATTCCTGCCCCTGCCTCAATCATGCTGGTGCAGGCTGCGGCAGGAATCCAGTCTTTTCAGTAGACTCTGGATGCCGGATCAAGTCCGGCATGACGAAAGAGGACGGTTAAATACGGACTCTCATGGGGATTACATCATGACCTTTTTCAGGATATCCTCATCATCGAGGACCATGCCGGCCCCGAGCGCCACGCAGGTCAGCGGGTTTTCGGCGATGATAATGGGCAGCGAGGTCTCCTCGCGCAGAAACACGTCGAGACCTTTCAGCAGCGCGCCTCCGCCTGCCAGCACGATGCCCTTGTCCACGATATCGGCCGAGAGCTCCGGCGGCGTGTTCTCGAGCGCCAGCTTGATGCCGTTCAGGATCTGGCTGACCGTTTCCGAAAGCGATTCGCGCACTTCGTCGTCATCGAGGACGAGCGTCTTGGGGATGCCGGAGACCAGGTCGCGGCCCTTGATCTCCATCGTATGCCGTTCGTTGTCCGTCTTGTACGCCGAACCGATTTCGAGCTTGATCGACTCGGCCATCATCTCGCCGATCAGGAGGTTGTATTTGCGCTTGATGTAGTTGATGATCGCCTCATCCATCTTGTCGCCGCCCACGCGGATTGCCTTGCTGTAGACCACGCCGTCCATGGAGATGACGGCGATGTCCGTGGTTCCGCCGCCGATATCGACGATCATGTTGCCCGAGGGCTCCGAGATGGGCAGCCCCGTCCCGATGGCCGCGGCCACAGGCTCCTCGATGAGGAAGACGTCCCGTCCGCCCGAGGTGATGGCCGCGTCCTTGACCGCCCGCTGCTCCACTTGCGTGATCCCCGAGGGAACGCCGATGACGATGCGGGGCCGCATGAACGATTTGCGGTTGTGCACCTTGCGGATAAAGTACTTCAGCATCTCGCCGGTGATGTCGAAATCGGAGATGACGCCGTCCTTGATCGGCCGGATCGTCTTGATGTCGCCGGGCGTGCGGCCGAGCATCCGTTTGGCCTCCACACCCACGGCGAGCACCTTCCCGGATTTTACGGAAATGGCGACGACAGACGGCTCATTGCAGACGATGCCCTTCCCTTTCACGTAGACCAGGGTGTTGGCCGTGCCCAGATCGATCGCCATGTCGTTCGAAAACCAACCCATGATAGTGTTGATAAACATTGTTTTCAGAAACTCCTTTCGATGAAAAAAATCCAGGACCGGGCTAACCGCAGCAACCGAATGACAACCACGGGTCACGCCGTGGAGGTGATATGCAGAGGTTTGTGGTTTACTGAGTTCTTAATTCTTCGCGTTCTCTTTGAGTCTTGGAGCGGCTCGACTGAACCCGTCGAGGTCCTTCGTGGCTGAATTTTGTTTCCCTAACGGGAACACTTATTGCTGCGTGTCGAGAGGACCGTTCGTGCCAGTTGGAGAGGCTTCGGGCCGCTGTTCCGGCGCGGGCTTTTTCTCTCCCTGGACCAGCGCCTCCGGAACGACCTGCGTCCTTGCCAGCATGTCGCCTATCCGCATCCCCCCCCTGTCACCGAGGGCGATAAGGCCTTCCATGCCGAGAGCGAGCGGGCAGAGTATCCAGCCCGCGTAGGGTATTAAAAAGAGGAAATAGGCCAGAACGATCGGGACATTCCTGATGATCGAATCCCGGTAGGTAGCCGAGGGCCCGGAATCCTCCAATGAAAGCACCCGAAGCCCGATGAGCTTTTTCCCGATGCTGCGGCGATCAAACAGCCCATCGCGAATGAGGATATATCCTGCCGCGGACAAAAAACCGATGACATCCGGCAGTCTTGCCAGGCCGATGATAAGCAGTAGATCGACAAGTCCTGCGACTGCCCTGGTTGTAAGGTCTGCCCTTTGCAATGAGCCTCCTGAACGTGCTCATACTCATACTATCAGAATAAAAAATGTATTTCAAGACTAAAAAAGCCCGGGTCCTCAAGAGAGGGTTAAAACAGGGCCCTGCGCGCCACCCATTCGATGAACGATGATGCGCCTGGCCCCCACGGTCCCGTCAACGTCGCCCGTTATGGTAACGTCATGCCCGAATGTACACCCATCCCCTGTTTCCCTTCCCCTGAAGGGAAGGTGCAGGGGTGGGGATGCGTTTGTCTCACGGGAATCCAGATAAAACAAAACGCTGGATTCCCGCGTGTCAAGTATGGGGCAGGCTTGCACGTCCGGAATGGCGGTAGGGTGGCGGCTCATGCGGAACCATGGATTTTTTGCTTATCCTTCATGGTGTTGTCATGCGCTATGATTTAGCCCTGCATGTCCTCAAAAAGAGATAGCGCTTTTTATTTCAAAAAGGTGTATAATATCCACTTGTTGAGAAGATGTCTGTTTCAGACAGGTCCTTCGGATCATCCCTCTCGACAAACAAGCCGCAGTTCACTGCAAGCAGATAATTCCAATCAATGAAAAGGAGAACACTATGCTCGAAAAAGTTAAAGCGGGGGAGAACATTGCTTCGTACTGCACCAAGTGCAAGTTGAACCTCGATCATGCGATCGTGGCCGTGACCGGCGATACCATCGTCAAGGTAAAATGCAAGACCTGCAGCAGTGTGCACAAGTTCAAGGACCCCGCGGATGTTAAAAAGCCCCGGACAGTGAAAAAGAAGGTAGATGCCGTGAAAACAGCCGAAACCTTGTGGGAAACCAGCCTGTCCGAGACAAAGGGCAAAGAGCGTGCATACGACATGTCCGGAAAATACCGGGTAGGTGATATCGTACTCCATAGCACCTTTGGCAAAGGTATCGTCAGGAAGCTCTATCTGAACAAGTGCGACATGCTCTTCAAGGACAAAGAGCGCCTGATGGCGTCGGCAAACCAGTAAACCCCGTTATTTTACCGCAGAGGACGCAGAGGACGTCGAACAAATCGGTCCTTATTTTCAGTAACCGGCATAACAACGCCTTTGCACCTTTGCGGTAAATACTTTTTCCTGTATCCCCCGAAATGCTCAAATCCAAAATCCTCATCACCTGCCCCAAAGGCATACCCCCTTTTCTGAAGCAGGAACTGATCGTCGGGAACTTCCCGGTGCTGTCCGAGAACATCGCCGGCGTTGAGACCGAGGGCAGCCTCGACGACGCCATGCGTTTGAATCTTTCACTTCGCACGGGCCACCGCGTGCTTTTCGTGCTCAAGGAATTCACTGCCAGGAACGCCGACGAGCTGTATCATGCCTTGCATGACATCGCGTGGGAGCAGCACATCCCCGAGGACGGGTATCTCTGCATCACCTCGAGCGTTGAGAACCCCACGATCAAGGACTCCCGCTTCGCGAGCCTGAAATGCAAGGACGCCATTGTCGACCGCATAAAAGAAAAATGCGGGAAACGGCCCGACTCCGGCCCCGAACGAGACCGGTCCGTGGTGCATCTCTACTGGAAGGAAGACCGGTGTTCGGTGTATCTCGACACCTCGGGAGAACCGCTCTCGCGTCGCGGCTATCGGAAGATCCCGCTGGGAGCACCCATGCAGGAGACGCTTGCCGCCGCTGTCGTGCTTGCCATGGGCTGGAACGGCTCGGGGAACTTCATCAACCCCATGTGCGGCAGCGGCACGCTCGCGATCGAGGCGGCGCTCATCGGTCTGGACCGCGCGCCGGGGCTCCTCAGGGGAAATTTCGGGTTCATGCACCTCAAGGGCTTCAACGAAGCCCGCTGGAACGAGCTGCGCGAGAAGACGCGGAAGGAATCAAAGAAAAGCCTGCCCGGGAAGATCATCGCCACGGACATCAGCCCTCAGGCAATCGAAGCAGCGAAGAAGAACGCGACCACCGCCGGCGTTGAGCATATCATCGAGTTCAGCGTCTGCAATTTTTCCGACACACCCCTGCCCGAAAACGGCGGTGTCATGGTGATGAATCCCGAGTACGGTGAACGGATGGGTGAGGTCCAGAAACTCGAAACCACGTACAAGGACATCGGAGATTATTATAAGCAGAAATGCAGGGGATTTACCGGCTATGTGTTCACGGGCAATCCGGGTCTCGCCAAAAAGGTGAGTTTGAAGCCGACGAGGACCTTTCAATTCTTTAACAGCGGGATCGAGTGCCGGCTGCTTGAGTATGAGCTGTATGAGGGAACGAGGAAGATCAAAAAACCGAAAACATCATGAACCTGAAACGCACCCCCAGTCCGAGAGGAAACCGTGGTAAATAGGATCTATTATATGGCTGTAATCGTAACAGCGATTATCATGTCGGGTCCCGTCTATGCTGAACAAGCGGACCTGCCCAGGACCGGTCAGAGTACAGGCAAGAGCGCTGGTAATGATGGAATCTCGCGGAACGACGAAGTTCGGCCGAACCAAAGGTTCACCAATCCCGACGGCACATCGCCCATCACCGGCAGCGTGGTTGTGGACCAGCAGACAGGACTGATGTGGCTCAGGGACGCCAATTGCATCAAGACAAACTACGCGTCGTTCGACAAAGACGGCAAGACAGGAGACGGCGCTGTTACCTGGCGGCACGTCCTCGCCTTTGTCGCCGGAATAAATGCGGGGAAATATCCCAACTGCGGGGACGGCAAGACCGATTGGCGGATACCAAGCAGAAAGGAATTGACAAGCCTTATAAACGACGGTATGGCAAAATCCGCCTCTTGGTTAAACGATCCTGCACAGGGCTTCAGCAATGTGCAGGCGGACAGCTACTGGGAACCTAATGCGTATCCCTATGCCGCGCTTATGACCGTAGGGAACCACTCCATGTACGACAGCGGTATGAACATGGAAGATATGATGTACTACTACTTCTATGTGTGGCCCGTGCGCTCCGGAAAGTAGCCCTCGACGAATACCGTGCCGAGATATCTTTTTACGAAGATGCGGGTTCACCGCTGCAACGGATATATCCCCTTTTTCCTGATTCATAATCCTGCCCCGAAGAAAATATCATTTGCCATATCTGCGCTCCCGCGTTATTATGCTAAGCTGTTTTAGCAACTTATTATTTTATTTATCAATCAGCAAGGAAAACACATGCTGCAGATCACGAACCTGGAAAAATCCTACGGCAAACAACTGCTCTTCGACGGCGTCAGCTTCACGGTCAACCCGCGCGAACGCGTCGGGCTCGTAGGCAGGAACGGCCACGGCAAATCCACGCTCTTCCGCATGATCCTCGGGGAAGAGCATCAGGACTCCGGCACGATCACAACGCCGTCGGGATACACCATCGGCCATTTGTCCCAGCACATCCATTTCACCGAAGACACCGTGCTCCAGGAAGCCTGCCTGGCACTTCCGAAGAATGATGACCACATTGATGAATCGTACAAGGCGGAAGCCATCCTGCATGGACTCGGGTTCGACAACGATGACTTCGACCGGCCGCCCTCCTCGTTGTCCGGCGGATACCAGGTGCGGTTGAACCTCGCAAAAGTACTGGTGTCGGGGCCGAACCTCCTGCTTCTCGATGAGCCCACGAACTATCTCGACATCGTCTCGGTCCGCTGGATCACGCAGTTCCTTCGCGCGTGGAGGAACGAGCTCATCATCATCACCCACGACCGCGACTTCATGGACAGCGTCACCACCCATACCATGATCATCCACCGCTGCAAGATGCGGAAGGTCGCGGGCGGCACTCAGAAGCTCTACGACCAGATCCTGATGGAAGAGGAAATTTACGAGAAGACGCGCCAGAATGACGAAAAGAAACGCAAAGAGGTTGAGCAGTTCATTAACCGGTTCCGCGCGCAGGCAACCAAGGCCAGCGCGGTCCAGTCGCGCGTCAAGGCGCTCGCACGGCACGAGACGCTCGGCAAGCTCGACGAGATCAAAAACCTCGACTTCAAGTTCCGGTCCGCGCCTTTTGAAGCGAAATGGCTGATGACCGTGGACGATCTGTCCTTTGGGTTCGACCAGGACGGCCCGATGCTGATCGACGGACTCTCCTTTGCCGTGGGCAAGAAGGACCGCATTGCCGTGATCGGAAAGAACGGCAAGGGCAAGACCACGCTGCTGAACCTGCTGGCGCGGGAAATGTCTCTCACGGGCGGAGAGATCAAGCTGCACCCCAATACCAAGATCGCCTACTTCGGACAGACCAATATCGACCGCCTGCGCCCCGACAAGACAGCCCTGCAGGAGATCATGGACGCGCATCCGGACTATGCCCAGGGCGAGTCCCGCGCGATCTGCGGTCTCATGATGTTCGAGGGAGATAATGCGCTCAAGAAAGTGAGCGTTCTGTCGGGCGGGGAGCGGAGCCGCGTACTGCTCGGTAAACTGCTTGTCTCGCCGGCCAACCTCCTGCTCCTCGACGAACCCACGAACCACCTGGACATGGAATCCATTGACTCGCTGATCGAGGCCATCGAGGTCTTTGACGGCGCCGTCGTGATCGTGACCCACAGCGAGCTGATTCTGGAGGCCGTGGCCACCAAGCTGATCATCTACGATAATGATACCGTATCGGTCTTCGAAGGAACGTATTTCGACTTCCTCGAGCGCGTGGGCTGGAGCGACGAAGGCGGGGTGCGCATCAAGAAGGGGAAAAAGCAGGACGTTGATAGGAACAGCAACAGAAAAGATTCAAAAAAGATCCGCGCCGCCATCCTCACGGATAAATCACGAAGCCTGAGCGCGCTCAAAAAAAAGATCTCCGCGCTCGAAGAAGAGATCACGAAGCTCGAATTTGATGCGGAGCAGGACACGCAAAAACTTCTTGCAGTATCGGTCAAGGGCGAGGCCCTGTCCATCAAGCGGTTGTCGCAATCACTCCGCGACAACAAGGCGCGGATCGATGCGCGCTTCGCGGAACTCCAGACCATCACCACCGAACACGACGAAAAAGCGAAAGAGTTCGACCAGCAGCTGAACGAGCTGGCGCAGATATCTTAAAAAATCTTGTCACTACTCAGGAACTTAAAATCATATTCTCACACGAAGGCACAAAGACACGAAGAAGTTCAAAAAGATTAACTTGGTTTAAACACAAGATCCGCAGCCTCTCTTTGTGGCTTCGTGGCTTTGTGTGAGACAAGCCTGAGCTCAAGGCTTTAATCCTGTTCATCCCGTAATCCTGTCAAAGGTTTCTTCATTCATGGTGATACCACGATGAAAGGCTTTAACCGCTTTCTCCTCCAATTCCGGCAAGACGTAAAGCAATGGCTTTTCTTCATGCTTTACCTGTCTTTCTTCCGCATCTCGTTCATCCTCTATTTCCGGAGCAAGATCGAAACCGTCACCGGCATCTCCGATGTTCTGATGACCGCGCTGAACGGACTCCGCTACGACTCCATGGTCTCCACCTGGTGGATCCTGGTCCCGCTCCTGGCGGGCATTGTTACGGGCTTCGCGAATTTCGACCGCATGGCAGACCGTATCCGCGCAGCGTTCGGCTTCCTGTTTATTCTCCTGACATCCATCGCCTGGGTCTTCACCTTCGTCTATTTCAAAGAATACAACGAGCAGTTCAATTACTTTATTTTCAACCTGTACTATGACGACACCGGGGCCATCATGCAGACGATCTGGGCTGATTACCATCCCATCCCCGTTCTGATGGTTCTCGGCAGCATCTCGGCCATAGCGCTCCTGGTAAAAAAATACTTCCTGAAAAGGAGATCTGTTTCACCGGACGCGCTCGCAACCTGGCGTTATTCACTGGTATCCCGCATCGCGATCTCCCTGATCATCCTGTCGTTGCTCTTCGTAGCGGCGCGCGGCTCCATCGGCCGCAGGCCTGCGCAGCGCAAGGACGCGGGCAGCACCAGGGACGCCTTCCTGAACAAAGCGGTGGTGAACCCTTATTTTTCGCTGCTTTTTGCTGTTCAGGACCATGTTCTTCAGACCGGCCTGGCAGGACTGGAAACATTTTTGCCGGACCGCGATGTGCGGGCGGCGGCGCAGGAGCTGTTCAATGATCATCGGTCTTTCAATGACCTCGATGCATATCTGGAAAAGCACGCGAAGGGGCCGAAGTCCGTGCCGCCGCGCCATATCTTTCTGGTCGTGATGGAAAGCTACGATGCCTGGCCGTTCATCAAGAAGTACGCGTCCCTCGGCCTGACGGATAATCTCTCCCGTCTCGCGAAGAACGGAATCTCCATCGAGAACTTCGTGCCTGCCTCGGACGGGACCATGCAGTCGCTCACCGCGATCATGACGAGCATCCCCTATTCTCACGTTGAGATCAATTATCAGTTCACGGCCCGCAAGCCCTATCCGTCTTCGCTGTTCGAGACGTTCAAGCGTCTCGGTTACCGCACGAGGCTGTTCTATGGAGGGTATTTGAGCTGGCAGCGGTTCGGGGATTTCGCCAAAGACCAGGGTGTGGAGGAGATCTACGGAGCGCCGCATATGAGCCTGGGCGCGGCAACCCATGAATGGGGAGTGGATGATGAATATCTGCTCGACTTTGTCGTGAACACGGTGGATGACAGCCGACCGAGCCTCAACATCATCATGACAACGAGCTACCACCCGCCCTATAACGTGGATGTGGAGAGCAAGGGCTTTCCCTTGAAACAGGTGCCGACCGATATCGCTCCCCTGTTCGACAACACCACGAGCCTCAAGATGCTCGGCCATTTGTGGTACTCGGACAAATGCCTCGGCGAATTCGTGAAGAAGGCTGAAAGCAAACTTAAGCGCCCGCTCTTCGCCTTCACCGGCGACCATTTCGGCCGCAAGTTCATCAACGCAAACCCGGACTTCTTCGAACGTTCGGGAGTGTCGCTCATCCTCTATGGCAGGGACGCGCTGAACGGGATCGCGCTCCCGCGGGGCGCTGCGGGCTCTCATATCGACATCGGACCCACGCTCGTCGAGCTCACCGCCCCAAAAGGGTTCACCTACTATTCAGTCGGACAAGACCTGCTCGCCCCGAGAAAGGAATTCTTGGGCATCGGCTGGTTCCGGGTGATCGGGAAGGACTTCATCCTCGATCTGTCCGGGGCTCCGCAGTTCTATCCGCTCCCGGGCAAACCACTGCCTGATAATCTGCCGGACATGAGTGTGTTGAAAGCTACGTTTGACCGTGTGTACGGCATCGGATGGTGGCGGGTGAGGCGGGGAGAAAAGCTTTAAGGGTCGCCCCTGCGCATTCAAGAAAAGAACCTGTTTGTTCCATCCTATTTTCCTGAAGTCAATTCCCGGACTGTCTGCCTTATCTCGGCCGCATCGGGTGCATTCGGCGCTAATTCAAGATACCGATTGAACTCTTTTACGGCCTCGGGCTTCTTGTTCAGGTCATACGCCAGCACCACGCCGAGATTGCGGTGTCCGTTCGGAAAGTTGGGTTCGATCTTGAGCGCCTTCCGGTACTGCTCAACCGCCTTGTCGAACTTACGGACCCCGCGATAGCAGGTCCCCTGGTCTACCAGTACGGGCACATTCTTCGGCTCAAGAGCGAGCGCCTTTTCGTAAGCGTCGATTGCCTCGCTGAAGCGTTGCGCATCCATCAAGGCATTGCCGAGATCGATCCAGACCTGCGCGTTCTTCGGCGCCATCTTTGCCGCCTGCTCCAGCCGGTCGACCTGAAACTGCACTGGTGGTGCCGCGGGCGTATACGTTACCTGCTGCTGCTGCTGCTTCTGCTTCTGCTCCTGCTGCCGGCACCCGATGGTCACCAGCATTATGAACGACACAACCGCGACGACAATGATCTTGTTCATGGTTCCTCCTTGATAGCGATGACAGGCGAAAGACTGAAGCTTATCGTTTAGTCGGTTTCGCCTTCTGAATTTATTTCTTGACGAACGAACAGCAGTAATCGCTCAGCCTTTTTACTTTCATCGTGAACTTGGAGTTGACGGCCACGGCAAAGGACCCGCCGTCCTTGACCGGCATCCAGTCCTTCTCCCCCGGCAGGAGCACCTCAAGATCGCCGGATATGATCTCCATGATCTCCTTGTCGGTCGTGTTAAACTCGTACACGCCGGGCAGCATCACGCCGAGGGTCTTCTTCGAGCCGTCGGGAAAGATCACGGTCCTGCTGGTCACCTTGCCGTCGAAATAGATGTTCGCCTTTTTAATTACGGTAACGTTCCTGAATTCAGACATGAGATCCTCCCTCAAAGAGCCAATACAATATTTTCAACAGCCGTAACTACTCAGATTGGCCGCAAAAGATCGCAAAGAACTCAAAGAAGAAACATGAAACCATGTATTTCGGTTTTAATTCTCTCTGCGGTCCTTGCGTGCTTCTCTAAGTGGCCGGTTCATTTTTTAGGCCATTCGCGGCTAATAGATTTTCCGGAGTAGATACCAACAGCTTTTTATTCCGCACTCCGCATTCCGCACTCGTCTCACCTCGTCAAATGCCGGTACTTGATCCGGTGGGGCTGGTCCGCGTCCGCGCCGAGCCGTTTTTTCCGGTCTTCCTCATACTCCGAATAGTTCCCGTCAAAGAATACCACCTTGCTCTCGCCCTCAAAGGCAAGCATGTGCGTCGCGATCCTGTCGAGGAACCAGCGATCGTGGCTGATCACCACGGCGCAGCCCGCGAAGTTCTCGAGCCCCTCTTCGAGCGCCCGCATGGTGTTCACGTCAATGTCATTCGTGGGCTCGTCGAGCAGCAGCACGTTCGCTTCTTCCTTCAGGACTCGCGCCAAATGAACGCGATTCCGCTCCCCGCCCGAGAGCACGCCGACCTTCTTCTGCTGGTCCGTGCCCCCGAAGTTGAAGCGCGACACATACGCGCGGGAGTTCATCAAAAGCTTGCCGAGCTGGACCTGCTCCTGACCGCCGGTGATCACCTCCCAGATGGTTTTGTTCGGGTCGAGCACGTCGCGGCTCTGGTCCACATACCCGAGCTTCACGGTCTCGCCGACCCTGATCGTGCCGGTGTCCGGTTTGTCCTGGCCCGTGATCATGCGGAACAGCGTGGTCTTGCCCGCGCCGTTCGGCCCGATCACTCCCACGATGCCGCCCGGCGGGAGCATGAAGCTCATGCCCTCGACGAGGATGTTGTCGCCGTAGGCCTTGGTCACGTTGTCGGCCTCGATCACCACCTTGCCGAGCCGCGGTCCCGGCGGTATGTAGATCTCCAGTTCCTTGCCGCGCGCCTCCGTCTGCTGGCGAAGCAGCTCTTCGTAGGAAGTGATGCGCGCCTTTGATTTTGCGTGCCGGCCCTTGGGCGACATCCTGATCCACTCGAGCTCGCGCTGGAGCGTCTTCTGGCGTTCGCTCTCGGACTTCTCTTCGAGCTTCAGCCGGTTGCCCTTCTGTTCAAGCCAGGAAGAGTAGTTCCCCTTCCATGGGATGCCCTGGCCGCGGTCGAGTTCGAGGATCCAGCCGGCGACGTTATCGAGGAAGTAGCGGTCGTGGGTCACGGCGATGACCGTGCCCTCGTATTTCTGGAGATGGTGCTCGAGCCAGGCAACGGACTCGGCATCGAGATGGTTCGTGGGCTCGTCGAGAAGAAGGATGTCCGGCTTCTGGAGCAGCAGCCTGCAGAGCGCCACGCGCCGCTTCTCGCCGCCGGAGAGCACCTTCACCACCGTATCGCCGGCGGGGCAGCGCAGGGCGTCCATGGCCATCTCGAGCCTGCTGTCCAGTTCCCAGGCATTCAGATGGTCGAGCTTTTCCTGCACCTTGCCCTGGCGTTCGATGAGCTTGTTCATCTCGTCATCGGACATGGGATCGGCGAAACTCTCGTTGATCTTGTTGTACTCGCTCAGCAGGTTTACGGTGTCCTGCACGCCCTCCTCAACAACCTGGCGCACGGTCTTCGCGGGATCGAGCTTCGGCTCCTGCTCAAGAAAACCGACGGTGTAGCCCGGAGAGAGCACTGCCTCGCCGACATATTCCTTGTCCGTACCCGCCATGATCCGGAGGAGCGAGCTCTTGCCCGACCCGTTCAGGCCCAGCACACCGATCTTGGCGCCGTAGAAGTACGAGAGATAGATGTCCTTCAGTACCGGCTTCTTGTCGTAGAATTTGCCTACCCCCACCATGGAGTAGATGATCTTGTTCGGTTCAGCTGCCATAGGCGTTTTCGTTCCTTCCGTGAAAATAGTAGGCTCTTTTTACACTTTCTTATGGGTGTGTGTCAATACAAAAAAGGAAGGGTGGCGACGGGCGAGTAGCAATGAGGGAGTGGTTTTTACAAGAATATCTTGTTGCTGAGTTCACCTGCAACTAAATCGCACTACATAAAGTTTCCATTTGCTATTTCTGTATGTAGTCTGCCTATAACTGTAGAGTAAAGCACTGGCGTAGTGGCTACAGGTTGATGTTTGTGTTCCCCGTTTCTCTCCGTTTCCTCCGAGAGTGTCACTGTATCTCAACCATACCCTATCTCCAGCGCCTTCTCGTCAA
>JALNZF010000015.1 GCA_023229435.1 Nitrospirota bacterium | reverse complement strand
CCCTACCGCTCCCTCGGCATCCCCCACTTCTTTCTCTTTTCCCAGAGCGATTTCCGGGTGATCCAGAGCATGTCCGCAAGCTGCTGTTCGTTGAACTGGCCCTGGTATCTCTGGATGAAGGCCTTGGTATATTCCTCGATGGACAGCTTTTTATCAAATACCTGCGCCTCGAACGACGCCGTCGCCGTGAGCCCCACGGGCAGATGTTCGGGTGTGATGACGTTGCCGTCGGAAACCAGTATGGCGCGCTCGATCACGTTCTGGAGCTCCCGGACGTTCCCCGCCCACTCGTAGTTCATCAGAAACTCCAGGGACTCGGGCGCGAGCTCCTTGACCGTTCTCCCCATCTCGTGCGAGTATTTCTCCAGATAGTGCTTCACGAGCGCTTTGATGTCTTCCTTCCGTTCCCGGAGCGGCGGGATCTGGAGCGAGATGACATTGATCCGGTAATAGAGGTCTTCGCGGAACGCGTTCTGCTTTACCGCCGCCTTCAGGTCCTTGTTCGTCGCCGTGATGAACCGGATGTCCACCTTGCTGCCCTTGGTGCTGCCCACGGGACGGATCACCTGGTCCTCGATGACCCGGAGCAGTTTGGCCTGGAGCAGGAGGCTCATGTCGCCGATCTCGTCGAGGAACACGGTGCCGCCCTCGGCTTCTTCGAGGATGCCTTTCTTGGCGGACACCGCCCCGGTAAACGCGCCGCGCACATGGCCGAACAGCTCGGTCTCGAGCAGGTTCTCGGGGATCGCGGAGCAGTTGATCGGAACAAAGGGCATGTCGCGGCGCGAGCTGTTGTGGTGGATCACCCGGGCAAAGAGCTCCTTGCCCGTGCCGGTCTCGCCGAGCAGCAGTACGTTGCTCTTGGTGTCCGTGACCTTCCGGACCTCGTCGAGGATGGTCTTGAGCGCGGGGCTCTCGCCGATGATGCTGCTGAAGTCGTAATCCTTCCCGATCTCACGCTTGAGCAGCACGTTCTCGGCCTGGAGGCTCTTCTGCCGGAGGGCGTTCCGGACGACCTGCTTGATCTCCTCGTGGATGATCGGCTTCATGATGTAGTCGTACGCGCCCGCGCGCAGCGCCTTGATCGACGTGTCGAGCGACGCATAGGCGGTGACGACGATGATGATCTGGTCCGGGTCCTGTTCCCGCACCCGGGTGAGCATCTCGATCCCGTCCATGCCCGGCAGGATGATGTCCGTCAAAATAACGTCGTATACGACCGTTTCAAGCAGGGAAAGGCCTTTCTCCGCCGACTCCGCGCCGTCCACCGTGTACCCTTCCTTGACAAAGATGCGCTTGATGGACTCCCGCAGCGTCTCTTCGTCCTCTACGATCAATATGTTCCTCGACATGAAACCTCTTTCAGAATAATTCAAAAGTCAAAATGCAAAGTGCAAAATGAACGCTAATGACAGCCTACGGATTCTCTTGCGAAACTGTTTGTCATCCCCCGCTTGATTCATGCGGGGGCAGGCCCCGAATCTTGCCCTCGAATGTTTTAATCGGGGGGCCTCAATCGGGGATATGGTTTTTCAAACAGTAAGAACCAGATTCCCGCTCAGAATCACTGCGGGAATGACGGAATGGGGACTTTTGCAAGAGACTCAACGTACAGAGAATTATTATTTCTTTTCGGTTTTGCATTTTGCATTCTTCATTTTGCATTCTTCATTTTTCAATCGGTATCTTAATGATAAACTGCGTTCCCTTGTCCTTTTTTGAATCGATCTCGATCGTGCCGCCGTGGTCCTTGATGATGCTGTAGCAGATGCTGAGCCCCAGACCCGTGCCCTTCGTCGGCCCCTTGGTGCTGAAGAAGGGATCAAAGACCGTGTCCCTCACGTCCGCATCGATGCCGTGTCCCGTGTCGGCAAAGCGCACCTCAACCACGCCGTCCGACTGCTTGATCGAGATATCGAGGTCCCCGCCGTCGGGCATGGCGTCACGCGCGTTCAGGATCAGGTTCAGAAACACCTGCTGGATCTGGTCGGGGTCGATCTTGAGCAGCGGGGTGTCCTGCACCTCCGTGCGGATCACGACCTTCCGGAAGTTCTTATCGTATCGAACGAGGTTCAGCGTGTTCTCAAGGATGTCCCGAAGGCTCGTCGGCATTTTCTCGCGCGGGTAAAGCCGGGCAAAATCGCCGAGGTTCCGCACGATCCGCGCGATCCGGTGCACGTGCTGATTGATGGTGCCGAGAGAGTCCTTCTCAAAGGTCGACAGGTCCTCGGTCAACAGCTCCTGCACCAGGGACGAGATGGACGCGAGCGGGTTGCCTACCTCGTGGGCCACACCCGCGGCGAGCCTGCCCACACTTGCATGCTTGGTCGCGCGGAATAGCTCTTCTTCGATCTTCTTCTTCTCGGTGATGTCCTCAAGCACGAGAACATATCCCTTCTGCGCGCCCGTGAGCCTGCTGAGGTAACCCTTCAGGATGATCTGGGGATCGAAGCTCCGCCTGCACGTAACTTCGCCCTCGTGCACGTCAGGGTCGAACAGCCGCGGCTCCAGACACTTCAGCAGGTCCTTGGCCTGTTCGTTCAATGCGTCGGACTTCCCCACGCCCGTGATCATCGCCATGCCGCTGTTCCAGTAGGTCACGCTCAGCGACTCGTCGAGGGTCGCCACGCCGAGCGGCAGGCTCTCGATGATGTTCTCGCTGAACTCCTTGAGCACGGCAAGCTGGCGGTTCGCCTCGGCAAGCTCCTGCCGCGACAGCCGCAGGCTTCGGGATATCTGCTGGATGGAGTCCGAGACGCGAAGCGCGTCATCATGGGTCAGTACCATCTGGTCCTGGAACACCAGGGTGCTGATGGACGGCCCGAGGGCGCCTGACAGGATGCGTTCGGCCTCTTCCCTGAGTTTCAGGAGCCACTCGTTTGATATCGATTTTCGAACTATGCGGTTCTTTTTTAAAAACCCGTCCACCGCCTCGCGCGCCTCGTGCTTGCCGATGTACTGTCCCAGAATGTCCTCAATCTTTGCAATATCAGCAGGCCGGTGGGCCTGCGAGAACTGGAGCGGGGAAAAGGAGTCCACGAAGATGATGGCCTGGCGGGTCTCGTCATCGGACTGCCGGGTAAAGATCGATACTCCCACGAAGAAGAGGAGATTCAGCAGAAGGCCCCAGAACAGTGAGTGGCTCCAGCGGTCGAGACCTTCGAGGCCGAAAAGCGCCGTAGGGTTCAGGAGCTTTGAACTGAAGATCGCCCCCATGACGCCGCCCGGTTCGATGATCCCGGCGCGCATGAGCGCCGGGATGAGCAGTGTGTATATCCAGACACTGAAGCCCGCGATGATCCCGGCGATGGCGCCCTTCTTGTTGCCGCCCTTCCAGTAAAGTCCGAGCAGGATCGACGGGGCAAAGATCGTGACCGCCTCAAAGGATTTAAGCCCGATGTCCACGAGGCTGTAGTATTCGCCGATGTAGACGGCGAAGATATAGCCGAGGAACACGCATCCCAGAATGACGACCCGCTTGATGTTCAGCATCACCACAGAGAAGTTCTTGAACGCCCGCAGATTCCAGAACGTGGGCATGACGAAACTGTTCATGACCATCGTGGACAGCGCCACCGACTCCACAATGATCATGGCCGTGGCCGCCGAGAACCCGCCGATGAACACAAAGAGCGCCAGAAGCGGTTGGCCGTTGTGCAGGGGGATGCTCAGCACAAAATAGTCCGCGGTGGAGGGGATGTCCCCGAGCAGCAGCCCGCCGTAGGCGATGGGCAGAACAAAAATGTTTATCAGGAACAGGTACAGGGGAAAGAGCCACATGGCCTTCTTGATGTGGTCTGCCGAGAAATTTTCCACAACGGCCACGTGGAACTGGCGCGGCAGGAACATGATGGCCATCATGGACAGGAACGTGAGGGAGGTCCATTCAAGGAAACTGACCGGCGATCCCTCGCCGATCTTCATCAGTGAAGCATACTGCGTGTTTGCGATCTTCCCGAAAATATCCCCGAAACCGTTGAACATCCCGTACGTCACAAAAAATCCGACGCTCATGAAGGCCACCAGCTTGATCGCCGATTCGAAAGCCACCGCAAATACCAGACCGCCGTGGCGCTCACTGGCATCGAGCCTTCGCGCGCCGAAGATCACGGCAAACACGCCGAGGAGCAGGGAGATGAACCAGCCCGCAAAGTGGCTGCCTTCGGGCCTGCCCGAGAGCAGGGAGAAGGTCGTCATGATGGCCTTGAGCTGAAGACCGAGATAGGGGGTGATGCCGACCACCGCCACGATCGTGACCAGGACCGAGAGGCCGATGGACTTGCCGTAGCGCGATGAAATGAAGTCGGAGATCGTGGTGATCCGGTTTTCCTTGGAAAGGTACACGATCTTCCTGAGCACGATCCACCAGAGCGCGGCCATGAGCGTGGGGCCGATGTAGGTCGTGAGAAAGCTCAAACCCGAATTCGCCGCCCTGCCCACGCTGCCGTAAAAGGTCCAGGAGGTGCAGTACACGGCAAGGGAAAGCGAATAGATGTAGGGGTTCGAGACAATGCTCTTCCCCTGCTGTTCCTTCCGCTCCGCAAAATAGGCCACGGAAAAGAGGAGCAGAAGGTAGCCGAGAATGATCGTGAGCAGTATCCAGGGCGAGAACACTTAACCTCCTCCGTTGTCCCGTTTTGAATAATTAGACGCCAGGAAAATGAGTCCGATGAAAATGAGCCAGATGATGAAGAGGTAGTAGGTCAGACTGTCACGGAAGATCGTGAGAAAGGGCCCGCCAAAGAGCAAAACCCCAAGACCGAACAAAAAGACCCAGATATCACGTTTCATACATTCACGTTCCTTCCCCCTGATCGGCAGTGCATATACTATCACAAATTATCGGCAAATTCCATACGGGAAAAAGGCATCGACGACCATACCGGCTGTCAACAACCTTGATTTTGTTATGCATATCTGATAAGGTTGGAAAACTGCGCGTCACGATCCTGTCATGCATGGCCGCAGAGAACATCCAGAAACGCGAGGAGGAAACAAACCATGGCCGGATCAGAACGTTCCAATCCCGAAGAACTCGAAGCATTGGGCGCAAAGATTTTCACCAGGCGGATTGTGTTGACCACGGCAATCTTTGCCGTGCTGCTCGCCGTCACCTCACTCGGCGGCACTATCGCCACCAGGGAGACAATGCTCTCCCAGCAGCAACTGTCCGACCAGTCGGCGGTTTCCCAATTAACATCCGTACAAGAACAGCTCTCCAAAATGAACGGACGTCGCATGGAAGCCGATCTCCTTGACCGGGGCCCGTCCATGAAGTCCAACATCAGGAAACTGTATCAATTCATGCTGAAAGATATAAAGGTCGATGAGGCCAGATATCGGGAGGAAAAGAAGAAGAGCGAAGAGGAGATCAAGCGTCTTATAGCAAAACGGGACAAGAACCTCGCCAAAGGCCGTTCCTTCAACACCGCCGGGGTCTTTTTTATGATATCACTCATCCTGACAGTAATTTCGACCCTTGCCGTCTCGCGTCAGCTTTTGAATATTGCGATCGGCAGCGCGGCCCTCGGCGCGCTCTTTATGCTGAACGGCCTTTTCCTGATCGTTAAGTTCCCGTTTTTTCATTAAGCGGCAATAAGACTGTTCCGAAATTTGATGGACTCAAAAAACAACCTGTTGTCGAATGGTGGATCAGAACCGTTTACAAAAACAAAATGCCAAAAGGTTGGTTGCTCGTCGATAAATCGCAAGTCAATTTTCTTGAACGAGGTTTCTAAGGTTTTAACATGCGCGTCCACAACAACGCGCCCTGCGGTGCGTGACGCGCGCGTTGAATTTTAGGAGATTGCCATGGAACCTTTTCTTTTCTCAATTTTGATCGTTGCCGTTGTAGTGGGTTTTGTCCTGAATTATTTCTTTTTATAAAGGCTGAAAACTAAACACCCCGAAACTTGGTCAATTCTAGGGCGTCCAACGTTAATTATGAATAATTCGATTCAAAACGGATTCGCAGTTACTCGTTTTCTTTGGAAGCGGGAGTATCTTGCATTAAATGATCCGAGCACGACGCGGCTCTGTAACTTTCTACGGTTTTACTCAATCGCATACATTTTAGTATTTCTCTGTATTATTGCTTTGTTTCTGACAAACATACTTCATCACCATCCAACAACGCCTCAATAGGCTCGAAGCAAAGTCCGTTTGTTAATTAATAATCCCGCATTTGCCTATAACATTAAAATCGTTGACAACGTGTAGCCACCCGGATACAATATAGATATGTACGAAATCCGCAAAACCGACACATACGCCCAATGGCTTGATGGCCTGCGCGACATCCATGCACGCGCGCGCGTTTTGGCTCGTGTCGAACGCTTGGCCGCCGGGAACCCGGGTGATGTAAAACCGGTTGGTAAGGGCGTTTCGGAATTACGAATCGACTATGGCTCCGGTTACCGGGTGTATTTCACGATGCGCGGGCGCACCTTAGTAATTTTACTGGCCGGTGGAGACAAGCGTTCACAGACCACCGACATCAAGACGGCGTTGCGCCTCGCACGCAACCTATAGGAGGCAATCATGAGCAAGACCAAAACAACTCGCTACGATGTTACCGAGCATCTCCGTACCCCGGAGGAAATGGCGGCTTATCTTGAAGCATGTTTTGAGGAAGCCAACGGCGATGCTGCGTTCATTGCAAAGGCGCTGGGCGACATCGCCCGTGCAAAGGGCATGGCGCAGGTCGCGCGTGACGCCGGCCTGTCACGTGAAAGTCTTTATAAAGCACTCTCCGGCGACCGTAGTCCCGGTTTCGATACCATCCTCAAGGTCATGGATGCGCTTGGTTTGAAGTTGCATGCCGCGGCGTCTCACGGCTGATTCTGCGGACCAACCAGCGCATCCACAGCGACGCGCCAAAGAGCGGCGCGTGACGCGTGTTACAAGACCATCACAGGGCCTCGTGAATCGCTAAAAGGGTGAATTCTCATTGCGCAACCCTTATGATATGCCGGGTTCATCCTTAGTTAAAGGCTGTTTCGCCGTTCATCGGTTCTTTCTTTACATTTTTACCCTGTTGTGCTAAAAATCCCTCATGAAATCACTGCACTGGTTGGCAGGATGCGCCTTCGTCCTGCTGCTCATCTCTCCTGCGTATCCATCACCTTTCCCCTATTCGGGGCTGACGATAACCCGAATCGATATCAAGGACGACCTCGGCGAACCCTGGCCCGATCCCGGACAGGTGCTGCCGCTCATCATGGTAAAACCCGGGGACCGTCTCGCCGTTCCCGCGGTCCGCGAAGGGATAGCGACGCTCTATCTGAAAGGGATCTTCAAGGATATCCGGGTAGAGGCCTTCCCCGACAATAACGGCGTGCGGCTCGAATATATCGTGACGTCGATAGCGATCGTGGATAAGATCGTCATCCACGGCAACCGTGCGCTCTCCACCGGCACGATCCTGGATGCGCTCGCCGGTATCGAAGGGAAAGAACCGCGCGATGAGAAGCTTTCCGCTCTCAGGTCAAACCTCCTCGCCCTCTACCAGGCGGAGGGATTTTATGAAGCAGTCGTGGCTCTCCGCATCACGTCCCTCAAAGAACCGCATCGCGTTGCCCTTCATGTCGATATCCGGGAGTCACGGCCGACGCGTATAGCGGAGATCACCTTTTTCGGCAATGCCGTGTTCACCGACAAGGACCTCCTCAAGGTCATGAAAAGCGAAAAAGGATCGCGCCTGCGGCGGGATGCCCTCCTGGACTCGGACATGGAAGCGATCCTCAATAAATATACCGCCAAGGGATATCCTGCGGCAAAAACCGGTCCTGTCGACATCAGGTTCCGGGACAACGAAGCCTTTGTGCATATCCAGGTGAACGAGGGACCGCTCGTCACGGCTCGCTTCACCGGCAACCGCAAGTTCAGCTCCAACAAGCTCAGGAAAACCCTCCTGATCTGGACGGAACATGACGTCTCGGATTCCGTTGTCGACAGCAGCATGGATAAGATAAAGGCCCTGTACCGGGAAAAGGGATATGCCGATGTGTCGATAGACGTTAAAAAGACCGAACAGCCGGGGCGGCTCGACCTCGAATTCACGGTACAGGAAGGGCCGCGCGTGATGGTGCAGGAAATCGCGATCCGCGGAAATACCGCATTTACCGCCAAAGAGATCAAAAAACAAATGGCCTTGCGGGAGCCCGGCTGGTTCACCTCACCGCCCTTTCGGGAAGATCTCCTGGACGAGGACGTCGAACACCTCCGCGATCGGTACCTTGCTGACGGTTATTTGTCCGCAGCCGTGGATCAAAAAACCGTCAGGAGCGGCGACAAAAATGCGGCAGAGGTGAGTATCGAGATCATCGAAGGACCGCAGACGAGGACGGGCAGTGTTTCCTTCGACGGGAACACCGCTTTCACCGAGGCGGAGCTTCAGAAAGCGACATTTCTGAAACAGGGGGCTCCCTTCAACGAACGGCTCATGGACGAAGATAAGTACCGGTTACTGATGCTGTACGCAAACAAGGCCTACCTCTATGCCAGGGTGGACGTGGAAAAAAGCCCTCATGACGGGACTGTGGACGTCCGCTACCGGATTACCGAGGACCTGCCGGTCTCGATCGGCAAGATCATTCTGCGAGGGAACATTCGGACGAAGGATGAGGTGATCATGCGCGAGCTGCTGGTGAAGCCGGGAGACCCCTACGATTACGGGACCATCCTCACGAGCCAGCAGCGGATCTACCACTTCGGCTATTTCCGGGTGGCGAGGTTCGACCCCGTTCATCCCGGCGAAAAAGAATACCGTATAGACATGCTGTTCACGGTCGAAGAAAGGCCCGCGGGCGCCGTGGAATTCGGCGTGGGTTACGGCGACCTGGACCGGCTCCGGGGTTTTGTGGAGGTCTCGCATCGGAACCTCTGGGGCACGGCACGGTACACGAGCCTTCGGTTCGAGCAAAGCGATATTCTCAAGCGCGCGATCTTTAATTTTCAGCAGCCCTGGTTCCTGGGCCGTAAACTCGAGAACAAGTTCAGCCTCCTGTGGTCGGATTCCGAGAAGCTGAACTCCGACACCCGCGAGGTCTATTATAAAACGCGCAAGACCGTGGCCTCCTTCGGCGTTGAAAAGACCTACAAAAAACTGAAACCGTCCCTGACGTACCAGTTCGAGAACGTCGTCAACTACAGCGTGAAGCCCGAGGCACAGTTGACCCCTGAGGACAGCGGCCGCGTGCTCGTGAGCAGCCTGAGCCCGGCCCTGATCTGGGACCTGCGCGATGATGTGTTCAATCCGAGAAGGGGGGCGCTCTACGGCATTGTCCTGAAGGAGGCGCTCCGGGAACTGTGGTCCGAAGCGGACTTCTCGAAACTTACCGTTCAGGGCAGCTGGTTCCTGCCGATCGACACCTCGGTGCTCGCGTTATCAGCGCGCGCGGGTATGGCCTGGCCCTTTCGCGACACGGTCGAAGTCCCGCTTCACGAGCGGTTTTATGTCGGCGGCAGTACCACGGTGCGCGGCTTTCGGCAGGATGCGATCGGTCCGAGCGTCCTGGATGTGAACGGCGATTTAATCCCGCAGGGAGGATCAAGCATGGTGGTGCTGAACCTGGAACTCCGGGTGAACCCCGGAGAGGGATTCGGCGTTGTAGTGTTTACCGACGCCGGCAATGTGTGGCCGGGCCAGGAGATCAATGGAAAAGACATTCGGTCCTCCTTCGGCATGGGGCTCCGGTACGGCACACCGGTCGGCCCCCTCAGGGTCGATTACGGACAGAAGATACACCGGCTTCCCGGGGAAAGTCCGGGAGAGCTCCATTTCAATATCGGCAATACGTTCTGATAAAACAGTTACCGTACGATGTTTTGTCTGTATTCTGTATACTCTACTTTGTACTCTGTACTTCGTGCCGTCCATTGTGGTATTATTCCGTCGTAATACGGAGAGAAGAGACGTTCTCCTGCTCGCAAAGGAACCACGGACAATCCATGAAAACACACAAAAAGATCACAGCCCTGGCAGGTTTCGGCCTGGTCCTGATCATGATCATCGTGGGCCTCTCCCTGCGGAACGCGATCAGTGCATTTTCCGCCTTCACTGCCGGGACCGAGCAGGCTTCCTTGAAAATAGGGCAGGTCGAGGCGATGGCACAAGAGCTCGAGGTCATGTCCGCAAATACTCATGAATTCACCGCGAGCAGGAACAATAAATTCCGCGAAGCGAATGATGTGTCGCGAGCCGCTGTTCATCGCATGCTTGATGCCTTTAACGCGCAGGCCGTCGACCCCGGAGACCGGAGACTCTCCCGTCTTCTCCAGGCTTCTTTCATCTCATTGGAGAAAACCGCGGACAGGCTTTTTTCTCTGAAGGACCCCGTCGGCAGGGACCGCGTATCGGCACGTAATCTTGCGATCGAGACCAGCGGTCTTGCCGCATCAATGCATCAGGACATCGATGTCTACCGTAAGGGGAAAAGTGATGCGCAGATAACCAAACTATCCGATCATTTTCGATCCATGAAAACACGACTCGTCCTTCTTTTTTTCACGATCCTCCTCACGTCAGCGGTCTTTCTGCTCGTGTTCGCGATCTTTCTTCACCGCACCGTCTCCGTTCCCCTGAGCAGACTGCTGGACGGCGCGCGTGAGCTCCGCCAGGGTAATCCCGATCACCGGAAGCAGCTGCAGGGAACGAACGACATCGCCCAGCTTGCGGCGCATATGAACGGGCTCGTTGATAAGCTCAAATGCTTAACCACGGAAGAGCAGCAGTCGCACGATAAATACGTGAAGACGGCGCTTGCCCTCCGGCATGAGATCAACAATCCCCTCACGACCATCATCGGCAACGTGGAGCTGCTCATCGAGCGCTACGAACACAAGGACAAGGACCTCACGGCGCGGCTGGAAGCGGTCCTGAACAACGCGCTCAGGATCGCCGAGATAACCAAGCGTCTGCAGGAGATCAAAAAGGAAACCAGCGTGGACGATCGCACCTCCTCCAACATAACGGATTCAACGGAGAAAAACCGGCAACCATGAAACTGCCATGCATCACCGCCAATATCCAATTTCCGAAAAACCGCATGGGTTGCGCGCGTCGCCTGGTTGCGGGGATAGGCCTGTCCCTTTGCATCCTCATGCTCTCTTCCGCGGTCCGGGCGGAGTTGGTGGACCGCATCGTTGCGGCGGTCAACACTGAAGTGATCACCGCGAGCGACCTTGCCCAGGCGGTCGCGCTGAATATGCGGCTTGGCGGCACACACGAAGATCGGAAGACGCTTGAATCGGATACCCTCGAAGGTCTCATCACCCGGCGGCTGCTCGTCCAGGAGGCGCGCAGGCTCCGGTTCGTTGAGGTCTCCGATGATGATATCAAGGCGGAGAATGACAAGCTCAGGAAGCTATTCAGTTCCGACAAGGACTTTGCGGACTTCCTGGCAGAACAGAACATGACCGAGCAGGAGCTTGGCCGTATGCTCGGCGAACGGCTCCTGGTCGAACGATTCGTTGGAAAGAAGGTCGGGCTCTTCGTACGGGTAAGCCGGGAGGAAGCGCAGCGTTATTTTGAAGAGCATACGGCCGAGTATAAGGACAAGCGTTTTCAGGATATCCAGAAAACCATCGTTGCGCTTCTGACCGATCGAAAGATCGAGAAGCAGTTAAACCAGTACGTCGCGGAGCTCCGCAGCAAGGCGGACCTCAGGATTTACACTCGCTGACGGGCAACATCGGCCTTGCTGCGGGCCGGTGCGCGTATTTTTTTGCAGCATGATGGGTTGACAGCGCAATAACGATTATGCTATGGTACAATTACTAAGAGAGGAGGCGGCAATGGCATATAACCGATCACTGATAGTTGTTCTTACCGTCATGTTGAGCATGGTCGTCGCGGTACCCGCATTTTCGGAGGACGAGCTCTTCGACACCGCAACAGCGTCAAAATACAGGGAACAGGGCATTTCCTGTTTGAAGGCAAAAGATTTTGATGCGGCCATAAACGAATTCAATGAATCGGCCGCGATCGCTCCCGAAGCGGAGGCCTTCTATTACCTCGGGTATGCGTACTATATGAAAAGCAGAAAAGGCGACGGTGAAAGCCTAAGACTGTCTCTGGAGAATTTTAAGAAAGCGTATGAAATAGACCCGAACTTCTCACCGACCCGATTCAAGCCGTCTGAACCTGCGCCGCAGCTGATCATCCAGCCGCCGACGGCAGCAGCGCCTGTCGAGCCACAGCCGGATGCGGCGCAAGCCCCGGCTCCGGAGCAGCCGAAGCCATAAGCAGGGGAAAGAACGATAGCAACGAGAAAAGCCACCGACAAATGACGGTGGCTTTTCTTACTTTTGGTCCGCCGTTTCAGCGATGTCCCTTTTCTCCAACTCCGTTCACCATGTTATACTGCCGGTAATATAATATCAGCCACACGTCATCAATTCAAGCTCTTCCAGGAACCGCAGCGCATGCTCCCGGTTCGTTCCGCATGATTCCGATGCCTGGTACGTATGGCAAACCGCGGGCCGGCCAGGCTGATCGTAGATCCCGCAGCTATTGTCCGGAGAAAGCTGAACGCACCGGACGCCTGCTGGCTTCCCATCCGGCATGCCGGGGATCTGCGACGAGAGCGAAGGCGCAATACAGCAGGCGCCGCACCCGATACGGCAAACGAATTGATCTCTTTTGTGAATACTGTTCATATTTTGAATTGAATGTCTTTGTAGGGCAAGGCTTCAGCCTTGCTGACGCCGAAAGGCCGCAACCCTGAAGGGTTGCCCTACAACTTAATGAGAACATAAAAAATCCAAGCATCGACAATCTTTTGTCGATGCTATAGGCGTAAGCGCCTAATCACCTGCACACGTGAGGATCATAATCAGATACCCGAAAGCTTTCGTTGTTTGAACACGGTGAGGTCCCTGACCTGAGCGAGCAGACGTTCGAATTCCTTGAAGTGAAGCGACTGCGGACCGTCTGAAAGGGCATGCTCCGGATCAGGATGGATCTCGACCATGGCCCCATGGGCGCCCACCACAACAGAAGCCAGCGCGGTGGGAAGCACCAGGTCCCGCTTGCCGGTTGCATGGCTCGGATCGAAGATGACCGGAAGATGGGTCATTTTCTTCACCAGGGGAATGATGGCAAGGTCCGCAGTATTTCTTGTCGCGGTCTCAAATGTCCGTATACCGCGCTCGCACAGGACCACGTTGGGATTGCCATGGAGCAGAAGGTACTCGGCCGAACCCAACCACTCCTCGACCGTTGCCGAGAGACCGCGTTTCAGAATGACCGGTTTCCTGATTTTGCCGACCTCTTTCAGAAGATCAAAGTTCTGCATGTTCCGAGCCCCGATCTGGAGGATGTCGACTTTTTTCGCGACGCGCTCCACATGCTCGGGACTCACGATCTCGGTGATGACAAGAATGCCCGTCTCCTTCCTCACCTCATCGAGCAGTTCCAGTCCCCCCTCGCGGAGCCCCTGAAAACTGTGCGGGCTCGTCCTCGGCTTGTATGCCCCGCCGCGCAGTACCGGAACTCCCAACTTCCTGAGGAACTTCGCTGTCTTCATGAGTTGCTCCCTGCTCTCGACCGCGCAGGGCCCTGCGATCATGAGGAAGGGCGACTTCCCGCCGACCGTGACCGTTCCGCCGAGGCGTACCACCGAATCCCTTGGATGGAAGTCGCGGCTCACGAGCTTATATGGCTTGGTTACATGAATGATCTCCTGGATCGCCTTGTTGTCCCGCAGAGGTGAATCGTCCACCCATCCCTGGTTCCCGATCACACCGATGGCCGTACGCTCGGCCCCGGGAATGGCAACCGGTTTGAGCCCCATCTTCGTGATGGTCTTCTTTATCTGTTCGACATCCCTCGCAGTCGCCGAATGATGCAGTACGATCAGCATAGGTCCATCCTCTCTTTATTTTCGGCCCCGTTTCCTGCGCACGGTTACGCTCTCGCCGGCGATCCCCCAGTTGTCGGTCTCGACCTCGTCGATGACCACCACGGTGGTTTGCGGGTCCTTGCCGAGGATTTCGACGAGCATGTCCGTCACTCCCTGGATAAGCCGAGCCTTCTGCTCCGCGGTGGCCCCCTCTTTTGTTATCCGGATATTCACGTACGGCATGCGAGCCCCCTCGTCCCTCGTCTATCGTCCCTCGTCCTTCGCCTTACGTCCCTCGTGCTTCATATCGGCAGCCTGATATTAAATCGGATCGCGAACATCCGCAAGATAAATGTCACCGTGATGCAGGCCGTGACCGCCATGATCTCGTTTCCCCCACCATGCGCGACCGCGAGATAACACCATGCCCCGATGAACGAGCACGTGGCGTACAACTCCGTCCTCTGGAACACATGGGGGACCTCGTTGCAGATCATATCGCGCATTACGCCGCCGAAGACGCCGGTGGTAACGCCGAGCATCACCGACACAAAGGACGCGCACCCCAGGGTATCAGCGATCGACGCGCCCGAGGCGCTGAAGAACCCGAGGCCCAGCGCGTCGAGCACCAGCACGGCCATGACGATCTTCTTTCTATTGAAAAGCTTCTCGATCGCCGCCGCGGACCCGATCGACAAAACCAGCACCAGGACCGCATATTCATAATGCTCGATCCAGAACAGCGGGTGACGGTTCAGCATCAGGTCCCGCAGGGACCCGCCGCCGAAGGCCGTGATCATGGCCACGGCATAGACTCCGATGATGTCCATCCCCTTTTTCCGGGCTTCATAGATGCCCGTAAGGGCAAAGGCGATGATGCCGAGGATTTCGACTGTTTTGATGAGTGTATTCATTTCGCGGGAACGGATCACCGTACGGTCAACATAAAATAAAATTGCGTATGGGATTACAACGTGAGTATTGCAAAAAGCATGGGACACGTCAAGTGATATTTCTCGGAAATTAGATCGTGCGTTGTGGTAAGCAGGAAGGATGCACGCGATGGCAGGTCCATCCTGACCAGCATGGCGGGTAACATCGAACAGCAGTTTGTCTTACGGGTATTCCTCGTGTTCTTCCTCGTCGAAATGCCCTTTGATCCCCAGTTCCTTGATCTTCTTTCTGAGGGTGTTCCGGTTGATGCCCAGGAGGCTCGCGGCCCGCACCTGGTTCCCGTCGGTCTTCTTGAGCACCAGCGTGATGAGCGGTTTCTCCACGCGCTGGAGCACCATGGAATAGATGTCTCCCCGCTCGAGCCCGCCCATGCGTTCCACGAGATCGGCAAGCTTCTCTTCGAGAAAATTCTCGAAGGAGAGATGGGCGCCCTGTCCCGGTTTGAAGATCTGAGGAGGCAGCGAGTCGGGGAATATCTTGTCGCCCTGGGACAGGGTGATGGCCCGCTGGATCGCGTTCTCAAGCTCGCGCACGTTGCCCGGCCAGTCGTACGCACGCAGGATCTTGATCGTCTCCGGGGTCAAAACCTTTTTCTTGGCCCCGCTCGCCTGATATTTCTCCATGAAATATTCAGCAAGCTGAAGGATGTCTTCTTTGCGTTTTCTGAGCGGAGGAATGTTGATCTGGATCACGTTGAGCCGATAGAAAAGGTCCTCCCGGAACCGCTTGTCGCGCACCGCCTTCTCGAGGTTATGGTGGGTGGCCGCAAGCACGCGCACATCGGTCTTGATCAGTTCCGTGCCGCCGACGCGCTCGATCTCCTTTTCCTGGAGAACGCGCAGGAGCTTTCCCTGGAGCGGCAGGTCCATGTCCCCGATCTCATCGAGGAACAGGGTCCCGCCCGCGGCGGCCTCGAACTTGCCGATCTTGCGGCCGATGGCGCCGGTAAAGGCACCCTTCTCGTGCCCGAACAGTTCGCTCTCGAGCAGCTCTGACGGAATGGCGGCTGAATTCACGGGCACAAAAGGCCGGCCCGCGCGCCTGCTGTGATAATGGATAGCCCGCGCCACCAGCTCCTTGCCCGTGCCGCTTTCCCCGTGGATCAGGACCGTGGCATCGCTTTCCGCAACGCGGCCGATCGTTTTGTAGATCTCCTGCATGGAGGCCGTATTGCCGACCAGTCCGCCCTCGTATTTTTCCCGCACCTCGGCGCGGAGCGCGGTCACTTCCTGCGAAAGCCGCCTGATCTCAATGGCCTTTTTCACGAGGATATTCACCTCGTCGAGGTCAAAGGGCTTGGTGATATAATCGAAGGCGCCGCGCCGCATGGCCTCGATCGCGTTCTGCATCGTGGCCTGGGCGGTCATGATGATGACCGAGGTCCCGCGTCCGTCGGCTTGTATCTTGTCGAGGGCATCTAATCCGCTCATCCCGGGCATGCGGATGTCCATGAGCACGATCGCGATATCGCCTTCTTTGAGCCGCTCAAGCCCCTCGGTCGCGTCCTTTGCCAGGATCGTCTCGACGCCCTCTTTTTCAAGGGCCTTCTTGAGCACCCAGCGGACACTCTCGTCGTCGTCAACGATGAGTACTTTTTCGTTTGTCATAATTACACCCAGATTTTACTCCCAACTCCGAACTCAAAACTCCTAACTCGAATCATCCCGCCAGCGGCAGATACACGCTGAACGTCGTGCCTTCGTTCTCCTGGCTCTCGACGCGGATCGTTCCCAGATGTTCCTGCACGATCTGATACGAGAGCGCCAGACCCAGTCCCACGCCCCGGTCCTTGGTCGTGAAAAATGGCGTGAAGATATTCTGCAGGTGCTGCTGCTTGATGCCGGGACCGGTGTCGCTCACCTTCACGACCATGAGCTGGTATTTCCTCCCGTCGGCCTGCATGGTCGTGAACAGGTCCGACATCCTTGTCATGATGGTGAGCTTCCCGCCCTTCGGCATCGCCTCCACGGCGTTCTTGATTATATTCAAAAAAACCTGGACCAGCTGGTCCTGGTTCCCCGTGATGTCCGGCAGACTCGGGTCGTACTCCCGGGAGAGGACAACACCGTTCTGTCTCACGTTCTCCTCGATCAGGCGCAGCACCCGGTCAAGGATGCTGTGGACATTATGTCCCTTCATGTCGCGGGGCTTGAGCCTCGTGAAATCGAGGATCCCTTCAAGCACATTGTTCAGACGGTCCGCTTCCTTCAGGATCACCTCAAGGTATTCGTCCAGGCTCTTGTTGGACCCGGAACGGAGCTCCGACTTCATGAGCTGGGCCGCGCCCCGAATACCGACGAGCGGGTTCTTGACCTCGTGGGCGATGCCCGCCGCGATCATCCCGAGCGTGGCCAGCCGGTCCGACCTCCGCATCCGCTCCTTGAGGTCCCGGACGCCGGCCTGGTCCCGAACCGTCAGGATCACCCCCAGGGGGATGCCTTCGCTATCCATGAGCACGCTTGTCACCAGACCCACAGGGCGCGGAGGCCCGTACTTTACCATGATCTCCGCCTCGTAATCCGAATAGGACCTGCCGGATGCGAGCGTTTTTTCGATCATGCTCACCACTGCCGGGTTGTCGAAAAGCACGGCATTCACCTGCTTCCCGATGGTTTCCGCCCCGGCGATACCGGTCATCTCCTCGGCAGCCCGGTTCCAGATGAGGACCCTGTTGGACGCATCAGTAACGATCACGCCGTCAACAATACCAGTCAGGATATCGGCGGTCAGTTCTTGTATGCGGGGCGAGAGCGACTCCATGCTTATTGATAGCACAATATATTTGAGTATTCAAGCGAATTCATGGTATAGTGTCGTCGAGTACGGAGTTATGAATGCGGAGTGCGGAGTAGTTAAATATCTGCTACTGCATGAAACGTATATCAACTCTTTCTTTCCGAACTCCACATGGAGCCTGCCCTCGAAGGTATTAATCGGGGGCATTCCGCATTGAACGAACCTATGCTCAATCCCAGGCTCATACTCGTATCGGTCATCTGGGGCGTGAACTTCGCCTTCGTAAAGTACGCCCTTGCCGACTTTTCCCCCTTGAGCTTCACGGTCCTGCGGTTTTCCCTTGCCTCACTGTTTCTCATCTCCGTCATGCTCGTAAACCGGGAACCATTTGCCATGGAGCGCAGCGATATCAGCGCGGTTTTCATGCTCGGCTTCATCGGGATCACCCTGTATAATATTCTCTTCATGGAAGGCCTTAACTTTACCACGGCATCGAACTCGGCCCTGTTCATTTCCTCCTCCCCGCTCTTCGCCGCGCTCATTCTTGCGTTGAAAAAACGGGAGCCCATCAATGCGCGGATCATCGCGGGTCTCCTGTTGTCCGCAGGCGGGGTCTTTCTTATCATCCAGAGCAAACCCGGCGGCCTCAGCTTTTCCCGCCGCGATCTCGCCGGTGACCTGCTCACCCTCAGCGCAGCCGCGTTCTGGGCGCTGTACACCATAAAGGCCAGGCCGCTTCTTGAAAAATATTCCGCTATCAAGGTCACCGCGTACAGCATGGCCGCAGGAACCGTGCTGCTCCTGCCGATCAGCGGCACTGAACTCCTGCATCAGTCCTGGAGTTCAGTGTCGATCCGTTCCTGGGCGGCCTTCGCATTCTCCACCTTCGTCGCCGGCGGGATCGCCTTTACCCTCTGGTATCAAGGGGTACAGACGATCGGCGTTACCCGCACGGTCGTGTATCATTACATCGTGCCCTTTGTGGCGGTGCTTTTCGCCGCCTTGTTTCTGGGAGAGATGATCACCTTCCTCCAGATCATCGGCGGCATGACCATTCTCGCCGGCGTATACATCGTGCAGTCTAAGAACGATCACATGTGACGCTTTGTTCCCCGTCGTCTCTCGTCCCTCGTCTCTCGTCCCTCGTCTAACTTATTTTAGCGCGTATACCCTGCCTCCCCGTGCTGGCTGATATCGAGACCTTCGGTCTCCTGCTCCGCGTCAACCCTCAACCCCATCACCTTGTCGATGATCATGAACAGGCCCGTGCTGACCACAAATGAATAGCCGGCAACCAGCGCGACGGCGCCTGCCTGCACGGCCAGTTGTTTTGGATTGCCGAAGAGCAGTCCGTTTGCGCCTGCTGCATTGACGGCGACCGATGCAAAGACCCCGGCCATGATCGTTCCGAGTACACCCCCAACACCATGCACACCGAAGGCATCGAGGGAATCGTCATATTTGAACCGGGTCTTTGCGTTCAGCGCGATATAACAAAGAACACCCGCTGCCATGCCGATGAAAAGAGCGGACATCGGCCCCACGAAACCCGCTGCCGGCGTGATCGTGGCAAGGCCGGCTATGGCGCCGGTGGCCGCGCCGAACATGGTCGGCTTTCCGCGGTGGAACCACTCGACGAATGTCCAGGTGAGCGTTCCTGAAACAGCGGCCGTATGGGTGGTAACAAAGGCCATGGTCGCAAGCGAGCCTGATGACAGGGCGCTGCCGGCATTGAACCCGAACCACCCGAACCAGAGTATGCCGGCTCCGAGCACGGTCATGGGAAGATCGTGAGGCGGCATATGCTCCTGCAGGAAGCCCTTTCTCTTCCCGATATACAGTGCGGCCGCAAGAGCGGAAAAACCTGATGTCGCGTGCACAACGATGCCGCCGGCAAAGTCGAGCACCCCGAGATTTTTCAACCATCCACCGGTACCCCAGACCCAGTGGGCCACGGGATCGTACACGATCGTGGTCCAGACCGCAGTAAAGATAAGAAATGCGGAGAATTTTATCCGTTCCGCAAAAGCGCCGCTGATGAGGGCCGGAGTGATGACCGCGAACATCATCTGATAGATCATGAAAGCGAGATGCGGCACAGTGGGCGCGTAATCCGCGTTCGGCGTCAGGCCGACAGCGCCGAGCCCGGCCCAGCTCAGATCGCCGATCAAACCGTTTACATCAGGACCGAATGAAAGCGAGTATCCAAAGAGGATCCATTGGAGACTCACCAGCGCGATCGCGATGAAACTGTGCATGATGGTTCCCAGAACGTTCTTGCTCCTTACCATGCCGCCGTAGAAAAGGGCCAGCCCGGGCGTCATGAGCATGACCAGGGCCGTGGACATCAGGACCCATGCGGTATCGCCTGAGTCTATTTTGAGAATTCTTGTCCCGGCGGGCGTTGCAGTCGCTGCCGGTGAAATATCCTGTGCCATCGCCGCAAGCGGAACGAGCAGCATCATGCAGATCAGTGCCGCCATAATGAACCTGGGTGACTTTCCTTCAACCATTGAATCCTCCCTGACACTTTTGGTATGATTGCCTATAACAAAACCACTTGCTTTATTTAATAGCAAGTGACATGCCACTCTTTGATCCGGCGATAGTATCGTAAGGTCGTTGATTTTGTTATTGTAATATCAATTTCAATCTGAGAAGCCTTTTGATAAACCGGAAAGAAAGATGCTAATTTAGGCACATGATTAATTTGTGGGCATGCGGAGCCATAAACATTCCCGGGAGGACATGATTTTCATCATATGTTTTTTTGTTTCATTGCATTATGCTCTAAATGGATACCTTGCGAAGAGAGGGAACCAAAGCTTATCTAAAATACCTATTGACATATAATTATTATCATATTATAATCGTTATTAATTAGCTCTACACCATAAATAAAACACAAGGAGGCTCCCAATGTGCGTAGATCATAGCGTCAATTGCTCGTGCGGTAAAGGAACGGCAAGCTTTAACTTTCGCGATGAGGTTTTGCCCTTTGAGGTGATTACCAAACTAAGCTGTCCTGCCTGCTCGCCAGGCGTCCCGTATGATCCATCAACCATGCTTGCGGACAACGGCTGGATCATCGGATTTGACATGGATGTTGCGCGTTTCATGCTCCAGAAGACAGCCCCCGCGCGCAGGGTGACGCCCGAGTTCATCTTTGATGAAGGCTACTGCACCTGGAGGGGGGTAACGCCTTCTGACCACATTGATTCGGTCAGGGAGCGCAACGGGCTGTTCAAGTTGGCCCAAACAGACCGCAAACGCTATTTTGAGGAGATCAAGAACTGGAGCAACAACCGGATGGAGCGTCTCGCGCGGGAAGGATGGAGGAAGGCAAATGAAAGAGAACTCGTCAAAACATAAAATCGACAAAAACAGCGGCGTGAAGATCATCGCGGTGCCGGATATTATTACAACCTGCCCCAAATGCGGCGGTGAGTTGGGCATCTGGTCGGAGGGGAACGAGACCTTGTGCATTTTCTGCGATCACAAGGTCTTTGAAAAGGAGAATACCATCCACTAACATTGAGGGTACTATGGACATTGCAATCGAAAAAATTCCCGGCGGCTTCAGCGTGGAAGGGCTGGCGCTCAAAAGCGGGAAATGCGGGTGCACTGCGGGGCTTCCCTGCTGCTACAGCTGGTCCAAGGTGAAGCGGCGCGGAAATTCCTTTGTGTTCACTGCAAAGCTTTCCGGGCCTGACTCGCAGGACATATTCACCTGGAGCTATGCGGTAAAAAAAGGAGACACCCTTGTCGAGGTCGGCATCGAGGATGCGCGGGACAAAACGATCTTTTCCGGCTACTATCCGCCGACCATCGAGGAGTGGACTGCAAAAGACTGGGAGGTCATTAAGAAGGAAGGCGATCGGGAGGACTTCGGTTTGTGGCACTGCGCCGCCTGTAAATGGTTATATAAAGAAAAGGACAGAAAGGTCAGGTTCGAGGACCTGCCTGATGACTGGAAATGCCCGGTCTGCAAGGCCGGGAAAGATTTCTTTGAACAAGTCGGCTGAATGATGACCTCTGCAACACCCTGTCTCCTTTTTTTGCTATACTTGAGAGTATTCGAATTATGATGTTATCCTATACCAGCGGAGGAGATGACCATGCCATACGCACCAAAGGACTACGCGAAGCTTATCGGGATGGAAGGGTTCAGTGAAACATTGTTAAAAAATCACTTCACCCTCTATCAGGGTTATGTAACCAACACGAACAAGGTGCTCGATACACTGGATCAGATGAACAAGGATGTCAAGACCGCAATACCCGAGTTTGCTGAATTGAAACGACGGCTTGGCTGGGAATTCAACGGAATGCGGCTTCATGAATATTACTTTGAAAACCTCGGCAACAAAGGCGGCATCGGCAAGGACGGCAGGGCCGCCAAGGCAATCACGGCGAGTTTCGGGAGCGTCGAAGCCTGGGAAAAAGATTTCCGGGCCACCGGCGCCATGCGCGGCATCGGCTGGGTCGTCTTGTATCAGGACATAAGCTCGAACAGACTCATTAACTTCTGGGTCAATGAACATGATACCGCTCACCCCGCAGGAGGCAATCCCCTCCTCATCATGGACGTGTTCGAACATGCGTACATGCTCGATTATGGACTGAAACGGGCTGACTATATCGAAGCTTTTTTCAAGAACATCAACTGGTCCGCCGTTGATGCAAGGGTAAAATAAGATTGTTTTCTCCCCCGGAGCGGGGATGTACAGGCAGCAGCATCCCCGCTTCACCTCCTCCATGAACGGGGATCAACGGGTCATTACATGCAACTACCATTCTATTCATATCGAAAGGAGCACTCCAGTAATGTCAAAAACGGAAAAGAACCTTCAGGACGCATTTGCCGGGGAATCCCAGGCCAACAGAAAGTACCTCGCCTTTGCTAAGAAGGCGGAAGCGGAGGGATTCAAACAAGCCGCAAAACTCTTCCGGGCAGCGGCAGCCTCCGAGACCATCCATGCCCACAATCATTTGAGGGAACTCGGCGTGGTGAAGTCAACGAGAGAGAACCTGATGGCTGCCATCAACGGAGAATCCTACGAGTTTCAGAACATGTACCCCAGAATGATCGCCGACGCGCAAGCGGAAGAGAATCCCGGCGCGCTCAGAAGCTTCAACCTGGCGAACGCAGTGGAAAAGATCCACGCCGCCCTCTACCAGAAGGCGCTCGATAGCCTGGGCAGGAATGCGGACACCGAGTACTATGTCTGTTCGGTCTGCGGTTATACCGCCGAGGGAGCAGCCCCGGATGAATGCCCGGTATGCGGGGCAAAAAAACAGGCCTTCCGCAAGGTGGAATAACCGATGAAGATCATCGCATTCAACGGCAGCCCGCGTTCTGGCGGGAACACCGAGGTTCTGCTCGCCGAGGCGCTCAAACCACTGCGGGACGCAGGACACGATATCAGGGTATTCCAGCTGAACGATCTCGATCTCAAACCCTGCCAGGACTGCGGCGGCTGCACAGAGACCGGCATCTGTATTCTCGAAGATGCGATGACCGGGATCTATTCCGCGATCAGAGAGGCTGACAGGATCATCCTCGCCTCCCCCATTTTTTTCTACAACCTGAGCGCCCAGGCCAAGGCCATGGTCGACCGGTGCCAGTCGTTCTGGTGCGAAAAATATCTCCTCAAGAAAACCATTCCCGCAGGCCCTCACGGAAAAAAGGGCCTGCTCCTGCTCGTGGGCGGCATGAAAAAGGAGGAGTGCAGGATCACGGCCGAGGCCACGGCAAAAGGCTTCTTCAGGACCGTAAGCGTGCTCCACCATGATACGTTGTTCTTTGGCGGTGTTGATGCCAAGGGTGATATTCAGAAACATCCGACAGCTTTAAAAGAGGCCTATGAGGCGGGAAAGCGGCTCGGCTCTTAGCGTTAATCGATTCCATATTTAAACCCCCGCCCACTCCCCGCTTAGCAGCTCCGCTTGCTGCAGTATAGTCTGTGTCGCTCGCTCCTGCTTGTCAGGCGGATAGCCGTACTTCCGAAGTATGCGCTTCACGATAACGCGCAGCTTCGCCTTGACCGATTCCTTCACCGTCCAATCGATAGACGTATTCCTGCGCACGGTCTCTACCAGCTCCCGGGCAATCGCCTTGAGCGTCTCATCCCCAAGGACCTTCACCGCGCTGTCGTTCACTTCCAGCGCCTCATAGAAAGCCACCTCGTCGTCGTTCAGGCCCAGGTCCTCGCCCCGAGTCTCAGCCTCGCGCATGTCTTTGGCGAGCTTGATCAGCTCCTCGATGATCTGGGCTGTCTCTATGGCCCGGTTCTGATATCGCCGAATTGATTCTTCCAGCATTTCAAAGAATGACCGCGCCTGGACCAGGTGCCGCTTGGCCCGCGTTTTGAGCTCGTTGTTCAGGAGTTTCCGCAAGAGCTCCACAGCCAGGTTCTTTTGCGGCATATTGCGCACTTCGGCAAGGAACTCATCGGAGAGGATCGAAATGTCCGGTTTTTTCAACCCCGCTGCGGCGAAGATATCGATCATCTCGCCGGGCGCGATAGCCCTCGAAACGATCTGCTGGATCGCAAGGTTCATTTCGTATTCGGTCTTTCCACCCGTAGGCTCGCTCTTGACCAGGGCCGCCTTCACGGCCTGGAAGAATGCCACGTCGTCGCGAATGCGGATCGTTTCCTCGTGAGGTACGGATAGGGCAAATGCTTTTGACAGATCAACAACTGACTTCGCGAGCCTCGTCTTTCCGTCCTCCTGTTTCAGGATATGCTCCTGAGCAGGCGGAAGCAGCGAAAGCTGCTGAGCAGCCTTCCCGGTTTTCCAGGCTGACCAGTCGAAGCCATGGAACATCCCAAGGCAGACCTCGTATTTTTCAAGCATGAGCGCCACCGCCTCCGCTTGGTCAATGGCGGTCTTTCCCGTGCCGCCGCTCTCGGTGTAGGCTGCCAGCGCGTTCCTGAGCTGATCAGCCAGTCCCAGATAATCCACCACCAAACCGCCCGGCTTATCCCGGAATACGCGATTCACGCGCGCGATGGCCTGCATCAGGCCGTGGCCCCGCATGGGTTTATCCACATACATTGTATGCAGACAGGGCACGTCGAATCCTGTGAGCCACATGTCGCGCACCAGAACGATCTTGAAGCCATCCTTCGGGAGCTTGAACCGGTTGGCCAAGACCTCTCTTCTGGGTTTGTTTCGGATGTGCTGCTGCCAATGCAAGGGGTCGGATGCCGAGCCGGTCATCACGACTTTGACAGTGCCTTTGTCGTCATCTTCAGAATGCCAAGCGGGCCGGAGCTTCACGATAGCGTGGTACAGATCCACGCAAATGCGCCTGCTCATACAGACGACCATTGCCTTGCCGACCATAGCCTCCTGCCGCTTCTCGAAGTGGTCTACCAGATCACGGGCGATCACACTCACGCGCTTCTCCGTACCAACGACCGCCTCAAGGGCTGCCCACTTGGTCTTGAGCTTCTCCTTGCGCTCGACCTCTTCGCCCTCCGTTGCCTCGTCGAATTCCGGATCAACTTTCGGCTTCTCGGACTCTTCAAGCTCCAACTTCGCGTACCGGCTCTCGTAATAGATCGGCACGGTCGCGCCGTCAAGCACCGCCCGCTGGATGTCGTAGATGCTGATGTAGTCGCCGAATACCGCGCGAGTGTTCTTGTCCGTCAGCTCGATCGGCGTACCGGTGAAGCCGATGAACGAGGCTTTCGGCAGGGCGTCGCGCATATGGCGCGCATAGCCGTCGATGAAGTCATATTGGCTCCGGTGCGCCTCGTCCGCGATTACAACGATGTTCCTGCGGTCCGAGAGCATGGGGAAGGTATCACCCTTTTCTTCGGGGAAGAACTTCTGGATCGTGGTAAACACCACACCGCCTGACGCAACTTGCAACAACTCGCGGAGATGCTTGCGGTCTCCCGCCTGCACCGGCGCCTGGCGCAGAAGCTCACTGCAGCGCGAGAAGGTGCCGAAAAGCTGATCATCCAGATCATTACGGTCCGTCAGCACCACGAGCGTCGGGTTCTCCATAGCAGCATTGAGGATTACCTTCCCTGCATAGAACGCCATGGTCAGGCTCTTGCCCGATCCCTGCGTATGCCATACCACGCCCACGCGCCGGTCGCCCACATCCCGCTTCTCCTTCGCTTTGTCAGCGCGGGAATAGTACTTGCCGGATTCTTCTTTGATCCCTTCTGGAGAAGACATTCTATCGGCAGCCCGCAGTGTCTCTTCCAATGCTGCGTTCACAGCATGGAACTGGTGGTAGCCCGCCATCTTCTTAACAAGCTGGCCGCCGCCCTCGTCCTCGAACACGATAAAGTGGCGGATCATATCCAGAAACCGGCGCTTGTCGAACACGCCTTTGAGCAATACTTCGAGCTGAGGAATGGCAGAAGATGCAAGCTCCTCGCCATCGATGGTACGCCATGGCATGAACCGCTCCCTGTCAGCCGTAAGCGTACCGATCCGGGCTTCCAGCCCATCGGAGATGATGAGAGCGGCATTGTACAGGAAGAGCGAGGGGATCTGATGTTTATAGGTCTGAAGCTGGTTGAAGGCAGACCAGATCGTAGCGTTCTCGTCAGCAGGGTTCTTTAGCTCGATCACGCAAAGCGGCAGGCCGTTCACGAAGATCACGATATCAGGTCTGCGGTTGTACTTCCCCTCGATCACCGCGAATTGGTTCACCACGAGCCAGTCGTTGTTCTCGGGCTTATCGAAGTCGATCACCCGGACAGTGACCCCATGCCCGCCGTCAGGCCGAACAATGTCGATGGGAACACCGTTTACGAGATAGTTGTGGATGGTGTGGTTGTTTCGAACAAGGGAAACATGGGAAGGATGTAGGAGTTTGCGGATCGCCTCATCGATGGCTGTTTCATCGAGAGAAGGATTCAGCCGCACCACAGCATCGCGCAGACGTGTTTTCAGGACGACTTCGCCAAACTCAGCGCGTTCGGCAAGAAGCTCGCCTGGGGCGATGCTGGGACCGGAAAGGACGGTGCAGCCAAGTCCGTTCAGCCAGGACAGCACGGTTTGTTCAAGTTCGTTTTCGTCGAGCATGCTATATTCGTCCTTTATCGGACAGTTTTGAGCAAACCTTCGGAGCTCTCTCCCCAAATCATCGGAGGTCGCGGGCAAACCTTCGGACCTCCCGCAAATTAAAAAAGTCTGCCTGATGATGAAGCCGCTCGATACCGGAGCGGTTTTTTGATCTTTTCAAGTAATCCTTCTTCAACCAGGCGTTCCAACCACGCCTTAGCCTGAATTTTGGAGACTCCCAGCATCTGGGCAACTTCGGCATCAGTCTGGGGTGTATCCAGCTTTCGAAGCAGTTCTCTAACCTTGTCAAACAACGCTTCAGCGGGGGTAGCAGTGCTACTTGAGTTCCGATTCGTTGTCATTTGTTCACTCTCTGGAGCGGGCTTTTCAACAGGCGCAAGCTTTATTTGCTCTTCTCGCACAGCAAATGATAGTTCGTCCTGTCCATGCGCAACCTGTTCAGGATAAATTTTCGCTGAAATGGCCTCTGCAAAAGCTTCTGAAGTTTGCGGGTTCGGCCAGGGCAAAGCACCAATTCTTCGAAGCGCATCAAGTCCCTTGCTTGTTTCACCCTTCGTGCGAACATAGACCGGCACAAACCGCAGTTTTTTCAACTGCTCGATTGCACCCGCCCACGTACCGCCCTTCTCTACGTCGGAACTCACCACAAGCGCGGCATCCGCAAACGCGTAGATCAGCTTATTACGCTGCATCGCGTTTCCGACATTAAATCCTGCTGACGGATCGTAAGGCGATATCAGTACCAGTCGGCCTTCCATCAGGAACTCCCGATGTTCCCGAACCAGCGCCATCCGTTCGAGACCTTCTGACAACACGCCGACGACACATCCGCCCGCAGCCAAAGCGCCCCTCATTGCAGCCTGATCGATTCCGCGTGCTCCGCCCGAAATCACAGTCCGCTTTGCTACTGCCGCCAGTCTGCCGATGCCCTCGGTATATTCTACAAAGGCAGAGTCCACATTCCTTGATCCGACGACTGCCAGACCGCCTGTTTCCAGGAGTGCCGCGTCCCCGCAGCCGTACAGGATCGGCGGAGCATCGTCCTTGAGTCGATTCTTTAATTTTCCGGGATAACCCGCGTCAGCCCGGCTGATCACCCAGATCGCTCTCGCCTGCCATCGCTCGTACGCCTGGGTAAGCAGGAAACCTCTGCCGAGGAGCCTCTTTAACCGGGAACCATCTACAGCCTGTTTACACAGATCGATTACGATACTGGCATCGGAACCGAGTAAATCGGATGGTTCACGTTGGTTATCCCGAAGGATGCGCGCCAGTTTCTTGTATTCTCCGGGTGTCAGAGGCTCTCCTTCAGAAGCACCCCGGCCCGCGATTAGCGGGGCCGTAAGCAGCAGGATCGCCTGTGTATTAGATGAAAGTGCCATCATTGATCACCATGCGCTGTCAGTGCAAGCGCCAAAGGAAATACTTCACTGCAACCGTTCGAACGAAGCAGCCAAGCTGCAACAGTAAAGGTCCACCGCGAGTCTACGATGTCGTCGACCAGCAGCACCGGCCCCTTCGGGAGTTTATCTTTCTTAACAGCAAGGGAGCCATCGACATTTCGTGCCTGCTGAACGCTGTTAGCCATTGTCTTCTGTTCCGGCCGGTTCTCGGTTCTCTCTATTACCGGATGAAAGGGAAGATGAAGAGCATCAGCCAGTCTTTTCGCGAAATCCGGAACCAGCTTCGGATGACGGAGCGATGGAATGCACGTAACCCATACTGGAGCGGGAACCGGTTTCCATTCAAGGACGAGGTTTTTGCACGCCTCGATCAGATCGTCGGCAAAGTGACTGTCCCGATATTTTCCCTCACGCACCGCGGAACCCCAACCCGCGTCGCCCCAGATGCAAAGTGCCTTGCCTGGTTGAGCCCGATGCTCAGGCGGGATCAAACCCTTCAGTTGATACTTCAGCATTCCCCCGTCCGGCCATTTTGCGCGTGGCTCAATCGGAAGGCTGGTCCGGCGAAGGAACTTCACCGCTTCCTGAACAAGCACTTGATCCAGGGTATCAGTCAGATCCGGCAGCGGTGGCATACGAAGATCTTCAGGCGTACCATCCAGCGCGCGGATGAGAAACTCCATATGGTCTGACTTGAGGTTCACAAAAACCTGCATTTGCTCCTGTTCTTTGCGCCGCAATTCAGTAAGGCGCTCCGCCCGCTGCCAGAAGGCATCACTCATCTTTGTCGCGGTCAACTGCCACTTCGTACCCTGTTTGGCGATAGGCGCCGGAGATTCCAGCGACAGCAATGAGATCGTTTTCTCAATCCTGCCCTTGCTGATGTTGACCCTGCCCATCAACTCTGGGATGGAAAGTCCGGCATGCACTGAGTGTAATGCATCAAGCACTTGTTTCACCTCTTCCCTTGTCGGGAAAGCGGTCTTGATGAAGTACTCCGTGATATCGGCCTCTTCCTTGCCGCTCAATAAAACTCCGTATGCGGCATCGAGAGCGCGGCCTGCCCGTCCGACCTGCTGATAATACGCCACTACGGAGCCTGGCGTCTGATAGTGGATGACGAAGCTGAGATCAGGCTTGTCGAAACCCATGCCAAGCGCCGTTGTCGCCACCAAAGCCTTCACCTGGTTTTCCAGAAGCGCCTGTTCCAGTTCGGGCCGCCGCTCGCCTGTGTCCCCGCTGTAGGACTCGACATTGATACCGCGCGACTTGAGCCATTCAGCGACCTGGACGGCATCACGCACGGTCAAAGTATAGATAATACCATATCCCGGCAATTTCGGCACCTGGGCAGCGAGCCAAGCCAGGCGTTCGGATTGTAGAGGAAGCCGGAATGTCTGAATCTTGAGAGACGGTCGGTTTAGATCCCCGCGGGATAACGTGAGGTTTGGCCCAAGCACGGATTTCAGGTCATCCATTACCCGGTTGTTCGCCGTAGCCGTGGTGGCCAACAGCCGCAGGTTCTGCGGAAGCGTCCGCGCGATCCGTTCGATGAGCCGGTAGTGCGGCCGAAAATCATGGCCCCAGTCCGATATACAGTGCGCTTCATCGATGACCAGTAAAGCGATGCGGGCCGCGATACTCGCCAGCACCTCCGTGCGAAAACGCTCATTCGCCAATCGTTCTGGCGAGATGAGTAATATGTCCACCTCATTGCGCCGTATTTTCTCTTCGATCTTTTCCCAGCGTTCCTCATTATCGGAGTTGATCGTTTCTGCGTGGACACCCATCCGCTCCGCAGCCGCGATCTGGTTGCGCATGAGCGAAAGCAAGGGCGAAATGAGCAGCGCCGGGCCTGTGCCGGTTTCGCGCAGCAGTTTGGTGGCAATGAAATAGACAAAGCTCTTACCCCAGCCCGTTTTCTGCACAACGAGTAGGCGTCCTTGGCCCTCCACAACATGGCGTATCGCGTCCTCTTGGCCTTCGCGAAAGACCGCAGCCGGTCGGCCGGAACCGAGACGAAGAAGCTCTAATGAGCGATGTGCATTATACGTCATGCGGTCTCCATAAAGCGTTTGGGCAGAAGCTCGCCAAACATGAAAACTATGCCATAGAAAACCTTATAACACAGGCCCACCAGCCAGACGAGGACAGCTTCTACGATGCTGGTTTCGAGATTGTATCGAGTGATTGATCACGCGCACCCTATGCCCCACTTCTCGTAAGTCTCACGCGTGTAGTATGTCAAAGCACCCTCGGGTAAATTTGCCATGTTGTACTTATTTATCGCAGCACTGATCGGCTCTTTTTTGAATGGAATGTGAATCACCCTTGCCGTATTGTTGTTGATCCGATCTGCCAGCGCTTTGGGCCAGAGCGAATTAAATTTACTCGGCTCCAGAATCGGGCCATATCCGGGATATGCCGCAATAATAGGAATTTTGTAAATATCGACCGCACAACTAATCTCGAAGGGAACCCAGTCTGTATCGAATCTGGTTGTCTCGCCGATGATTAGAACCACGTTCTTAGAGTTTCGTAGTCGCTCTTGGAGAGCCAATTTCAGTGTCTGTTTCTTGCTCGTATCGCGCACAGCGCCTGTTTTGTCGTGACTATTCACCATTGTAAAATCGTCATCCGTCTTTTCAGTCCACGCTTTCATCAGGTTGTAGTACTTGATGTCTGAATCGACCGGGACATCGGTACCATTTGCATGAAATGCTACGTATGTACCATTCCTATAAGCCATGATTATATCTCCCAGTGTTGCTTGACGTCTCTCAAGTCAAGTTCCTCAAAGCGATCTCTATGCAAAACAATCCGAATTCTCTGCGTCACTTGTTTTGCCTTCGTTTCAGTGATTGCAGAAAGAATAATCAGGTTCAGAAGGTCCCGAGTGGGCAAGCCGAGTCCCGAAAGACCACTACCGACGAGCGGAACATTAAGCGGATCGCCACCCGATTCTATTCGAGCCCGTTGCCATAATTGATGAAGGGCAACCCACATCATCGTTACATCTGAATATGCTTTGCATGTAGCTGGATCAGTTTTGGCAAAAGCGAAAGCGAGGTACTTATCCTTATCTGCGGTGATCAATGCGCTAGAACCGATGGAATAACTCTTCGTCTTGCCTTCTGACCGTTCAACCTGCATACTCTCCAGCCCCTTGAGTTGTTTTTCGACCTGCTTATCAAAAGGTTCCGGGTGTCCGCCAAAGCATCTGTTGAGAAATATACCATGCAAACTCTTTTCGGATACGGGCTTTCCGAGTTGACTATCGAAGAACTCGTTGACCGCAATAGCACGAATGCCGTCTTGCTGAAACAAATCTCCGAATAGTACTTCAATCGTAGTGTTTGAATTGGAAACCTTAATCTCTATGACAGACGGCTTCCATACCTGCTTTAGCGCATAGCCAAGGCTTATCAGAATTATGGCTCCAAGCGCGATAAAACCCTTTATCTGGATTCCAGGTACGAAGTAAGTCAATCCTTCGGTCAGCGTCCAAAGTACACTGAAAGATACAAACGTATGTCGGACAGTTTTCCACGGGTGGTTTATAATTCCATTCCATAGGTCTTTCATGACTTTTTCTCCATTAGACAAAACAATCGCTCGCCAATGACTTCCATCTTATGAACTTATTCTTTATCTTTCTCGAGGCTCTTCCTGAAAAGCCGCTGCTGGTTTTCTATTATCATTTTCGCCATCATAATTTCCATCATTTCGTTACGCCGACCAAAATGATATTTCAGGACCAGCCAAAATGACGAGATCGTTCCCACGACGGCAGTAGATAAGCAGCTCGCCTGCCCAGCTTTAACCCAGCTATAGAAAAGCATATCACAACTCATATTGGCAAACGCAGAGCTTACGGTCAAACCGACGATAGTTATTAAAAGCGTAATAACGCCGATAAAAGCAATATACTTGTCACTTTGAACGAGGCGATGAAATCTGTCGCCTTCGGCAACCCTATACTGTGCCTCGGGATTAACCGTCAAAACAAATAACACAAAGATCGATATGAAAATTGACATTGAAGAAATAAGAGCCTCTGACAAGGTTTTCGCAATTTCTGCCGTAAGATATTTATTCGCGACCCACAGCCCTGCTAACCATACTACTATGCCAAGGACAATTCGCCGCCACGTAAACACATCATGCAAGAACGAAATGAATGTATATTTACCTTCAGTTGTCCCATATATCGCAAATTCGTCCGCGTTTATGAAAACGAAGTCATTTTTTGTATAATATTTTGGTTTTGGCTCTCGTAAAATCAATGAGATATCTTCACGTCCTACAGGTTGAGCTATGACTTGATCCTCCACAATGGTCAGTATCCATATTACTCGCTTATGAGCCTCACTCCCCTTCATTTGATTAAAAGCATCCCGAAACACAGCAAGCGGAACGCCGTCTGCTGACAAGGGTTTATTGCTCAATACAGATTCAACAATCTCACTGGAAGTGACTGGACTAGTCCCCATCTTTATCCTCAGTTTGTCTGAATATATCTAGCTGCCGATTGACCTCAGCGCTTTCCGCAATATCTCGTCCGATATCAATCTTCTTAATTGCATTAATTACTGAAGTAGCTATTTCCATTTTTGATTCAGCCGTGTCAGTCTCAGCAATAGGTATCTGCACATCTATTTCACCCTTCTCGGTTTTTTTGCGAATTCTGATTTGGCCGCGCCCATCTTTATACTTTATTAATATAGGCTGGCTTGAATGAAGAGCTGCCCTAGTAATGGCAGATGCTCTTAAATCCGCGTTTCGGTCCTCTTTTGCTTCAGCAACTAATTTAGATATAGAAGGATGCAACACGTCGTGTCGGATTAGTTCACGGGCTGCACCCTCTAAGTGCTTATTAGGATTAACCAATACAACATCTGAAGATACGATCTCTGTTCCAAATTTTTCCACGGCCACTTGAATCATTTGATAATTATGATCGTAAAAAAGCTTTATGAACTCATCCTTCGGTGTCTCCCTATCTATTTGCGCAAGTTTTATAGCAACATTTACACCCAAGCCCTTTACAATATCAGTAAGGATTAATTCCATCCGCTCTACCGTGGCAGGCAAATTTAGCGGTGGTTTGTTGCGAAACTGACGCCATTCCAATATCACGATATTTTCAGATAAAAGAACGACGAAAAAGCGATCCTCATACGAATCAACGTTCTGTTTAGTTTCTTGTTTTTTATCATCATAAAGATGCTGCTCCAAATTATGTTCTTGTGTAATCCAACCACAGACAACATCAGGGGCAAATAAAAAACATTTAATAAGCGAGAAACGCAACCCATCCGCTGCTTTCCACCATTTGGCCTGTGCTGATCCAGCTACTATTGCACTTGCGATATCTTTGAGTTGATTTTCTCGCAGAGCAGCAACATCGAATCTTTCTACAATATGTATTTTGAACTTTCTTTCTTCGGACGCCATCAGAATGTGCCTCCTATGTGCGTACCTTTAAGTCTCCAGACAACAACTTCGGCAACAGCGTGTCTCTCAGGGCAATGAGGGTGCCAGATTGCTGCTCGTTGTTAGCAATTTGCTCATCTATCGAAAACGCTAAATGTTCAAATGCCGTTATCACTTCGGCAGGCGAAATTATGCATTGAATATTATGAAAATCTTTTTTAGAGATTGAGCCGAAAACAGTGCCCTCCGCTTCGAAGTGGGCAAATACTTCATCTATCGACTTCATGAAATAAAATGTATACGAACGACTTCCCGACTTATGTTTGGCGGCTGCAACGCCACGACCTATGCAACATTTTTCAGCAGCCATGTTAACATCGCCAACCGGCGCTCTTACGCTGATTAACGTATCTCCTTTATCAGCATATCGTGTCGGCGCTGTACAATACACACGCCTGCTCGGAAATCGAAATCCAAAATCCGTGCACCCCTGAAAGAATGGCAAGCCTTCACCAGTATCATTATAAGTTTCGCCGGGCGGTGACTGTCCCATCGTAAGGTTAAACTCCTCATCAACAATACCTACCCTCCACCCCTTCGGGATAGCGCCCAACTCCGAATCCTCGAAGCTATCAGGGAAGAGCTCGGCGAGGTCGCGGGGTAGTCCAGGATCACGGCCTTCGGCTATGGCGCGGACAGGGTCAAAATCCGCGAACCACGATTTGAAGATCGCCTGGGCCATGGCTTCGAGCGTCTGGTTCATCTTGCGGTTCAGTTCGATCTTATCATCCAGTGTGCCGAGGATGTGAGATATTGACTTTTGTTCAACCAGGCTTGGCAGGCGTGCCTTGTATGCAAGGATACGACTCGGCGAAGTATGTTTTATCGACGTGCCCGTCGCACTTGCTAACACTTCATGACGATATTCTGCTGAACATAGAAGATAATATATGAATCGTTTATCTACCTCAGCATTTGGTTTAACAAGTATTTTCCCCAGCCGTTGATTATGCAGATATCGACGCGCGCTACCGGCTTTCGGAACCAGGGCAGGGAATCCAAGCGTATCCGATTGTTTGCTGAGGTCCGTCATTGTGACCAACAAGTCACCCTCTTCGAGCACATATTCGTCAGGAACCTCTCCATCGAAATACTTGAACTTATCCGCCTTGAAGCCACCGCCAATCTCGAAGTTTCCGGGTGTCAGGAGAATATCTCCCAGCGGCTCTTCACGAATATTCTCGCCAGGGAAGGCGTACCCGTGTTTCACGGTTATTATTTCATCAAAGGTCACGGTACTCCAATCACCCGCCATACCCCAACCCCTTCAGGTTCTTCTGTATCGCCTTCTCCAGCTTCGCACTCTCCGCAAACTGCGATTCCAAATCTTTAGTCAGCCGCGCCATCTTCTCCTCGAACGGCTCATCATCATCCTCTATTGCCTCAGCACCGACATAGCGCCCAGGGGTGAGGACATAGCCGTGTTTCTGGATTTCTTCGAGCTTGGCTGCCTTACAAAAGCCGGGCATGTCTACGTACTTCTTTTTCAGATCACCTCGCCAGGAGTGGTAAGTGTCGGCGATGCGTTTAATCTCTTCATCTGTAAGATTTCGGTGTACGCGGTCATACAGCACACCAAGCTTGCGAGCGTCGATGAATAGGGTCTCACCCGAGCGGTCGCGCATGGGTTTGCCGTCCTGCCCCTTGCCGTTTCTCTTGTTCCTGCTGATGAACCAGAGACAGACGGGAATCTGCGTGGAGTAGAAGAGCTGGCCCGGCATTGCGACCATGCAGTCCACGATATCTGCTTCAATGATGTTCTTCCGGATCTCTCCCTCTCCTGACTGATTCGATGACATGGAGCCATTGGCGAGTACGAAGCCTGCGATGCCGTTCGGCGCAAGGTGATGGATGAAGTGCTGGACCCAGGCGTAGTTTGCATTACTTGCGGGCGGGACGCCGTACTTCCACCTGCCATCTTCGCGCAAACGGTCGCCGCCCCAATCGGACATATTAAAGGGCGGGTTGGCGAGGACGTAATCGGCCTTGAGGTCCTTGTGCATATTGTGGTGAAAACTGTCCGCGTGCTCGGAACCAAGATTAGCCTCTATGCCGCGGATGGCGAGATTCATCATGGCAAGTTTCCAGGTCGTGGGGTTTGATTCCTGGCCGTAGACGCTGATGTCGCCGACCCGTCCGCCGTGGGCCTCTACGAACTTCTCTGACTGGACGAACATGCCGCCGGAACCATTGCAAGGGTCGAGCACTCTTCCTTTGTACGGCGCCAGCATCTCGACCAGGACGCCTACCACGCACCGGGGCGTGTAAAACTGGCCACCCTTCTTGCCTTCGGCGCTGGCGAACTGGGAGAGGAAGTACTCATATACTCTGCCAAGAATATCCTTGGAACGGTGTTCTTTGCTTCCGAGCCCGATGGTTGCAATCAAATCAATCAAACCGCCCAAAAGGTGTTTATCCAGCGCTGGACGGTTGAAGTCCTTGGGCAGCACTCCCTTGAGCTTGGTGTTGTCTCGCTCGATGGCAACCATGGCATCGTCGATGATCTTGCCGATGCTTGGCTGCTTAGCCTTGCCCTGAATGAACGGCCAGCGGGCTTCCTTAGGCACCCAGAAGATGTTCTCCGCGAGATACTCGTCCTTGTCCTCGGGATCAGCACCCTTTTTCTTTTCCTCAACAAGCGCTGTGTGCTTTTCCTCAAAGGCATCGGAGATGTATTTCAGGAAGATGAGGCCCAGGACCACGTGCTTGTATTCCGCCGCGTCCATGTGGCCGCGCTGCTTGTCCGCCATGGCCCAGAGCGTGGCCTCGAAGCCGAGGGCGGCGCTGCCGGCATTCTTTTTTACCATGTCTTTTAGTTTCTTTGCCATGCAGCGAACGTACTATAAATGCGGGGAAAAGGCAAGAAAAGAGATAAGTTTTTTGGGGGGTGCCATCCGAATAAAAATAGGGCCGGCATGCAATGCTCCATGCCGACCCCCGGGAGGATGAATGATGATCTGTTAGATCGCCGTTTCGCCGCGTTCTCCGGTCCTGATCCTGACGATTTCCTCGATCTTCGTGATGAATATCTTGCCGTCGCCAATCTTGCCGGTCTTTGCCTTTTCCTGGATTGTGCTCACCACCTTTTCCGCAATGCCGTCACCCACCACAACCTCGATCTTCACCTTCGGGATGAAAGCGACATCATACTCCGCGCCGCGGTAGAGTTCCACGTGCCCCTTTTGCCTGCCGAACCCCTTCACCTCGGTCACCGTCATGCCCTGGATACCGAGGGCGTTCAGCGCTTCTTTTACTTCATCAAGTTTGAACGGTTTGATGATGGCTTCTATCTTTTTCATACCGCCTCCTTATTGAACAGTGATAAGTAATAAGTGATGAGTAATAAGATCGCAGTGTTCGGTGTTCGCTCTTCCCTCTTACCCATCACTCCTCGCCTATTACGGATTTTTACAAGTTATACGCCCGCTCACCATGCTGGCTTTCGTCCAGCCCGACGCTCTCTTCCTCTGCATCGACCCGCAGACCCACGACGACCTTGATGATCATGAAGATGATAAAGGTCATCACACCGCTGTACAGAATCGTCGCGCCGACCGCAACGATCTGTGTCCAGAGCTGTCCCGGATTTCCGTACAACAGGCCCCTGCCGGCCTCGTTGATGGCCGGGTCCGCGAACACACCGGTCAGGAGCGCGCCGATGGTCCCGCCGATGCCATGGATGCCGAAGGCGTCGAGCGTGTCATCATACCCGAGCAGGGGTTTCAACTTCGCAACCGCGTAAAATGGTATTACCCCTGCCGCGATGCCGATGATTATCGCTCCGCCGATATTCACGAATCCCGCTGCCGGAGTGATGGCCACCAGGCCGCCGACCGCGCCTGAGGCAAGACCGAGGACCGTTGCCTTTCCGGAGTGCATCCATTCAACGACCATCCATGCGATGGCCGCGACCGCTGCCGCGGTGTTGGTGTTGATGAACGCCGCGCCTGCCAGTCCGTTCGCCGCGAGCGCCGAGCCGGCGTTGAACCCGAACCAGCCGAACCACAGGAGACCCGCGCCGGTAATCACGAGCGTAAGGTTGCCCGGGATGAGCGCCTTCTCACGCCGTTTGCCGAGGACCAAAGCGCCCACCAGCGCCGCGATACCGGCATTGATATGGACGACCGTCCCGCCCGCGAAATCCAGCGCCCCAAGCTTTGCCAAAAATCCTCCGCCCCATACCCAGTGGGCCACCGGGAGGTATACCAGCGACATCCAGAGGATCGTGAACATGATCCAGGCCGAGAACTTCATGCGCTCGATATACGCGCCGCTCGCCAGGGCCACGGTGATCGCGGCAAAGGTGAGCTGGTACGCGATGAAGATGTATTCCGGGATGGTCTTTGCCAGATCAGAGATGCTGTTCGGCCCGACGCCTTTCAGGAACAGCTTCTCAGCACCGCCGATCAATCCCTTGATGTCGGCGCCGAAGGTAAACGTATACCCGTACAGTACCCAGAGCACGCTCACGATGCAGAACGTCACGAAGGTCATGGCCATGGTGTTCAACGAATCCTTGGTCTTGGAGAGTCCTCCGTAAAAAAGCGCAAGACCCGGGATCGACATGAGCATGACCAGCCCCGTTGCCACGATCATCCAGGCAGTGTCGCCGGTATCGATCTTCAGCGCTGGGGCAGCTGCCGGAGCTGCCTCAACCGTCGCCGGAACAGGGACAGCCGCTTCTTCGGCATAGGTAAGGCCGCTGAATGCGATAGCGCCGATGAAGAAACAAAATAGAATAAGCTTGTTCATGATAAACCTCCCTTTCAATGAGTTCCCTGAATCAATGACAACTGAATGTGTGTATTACAAGTCGATATCCACCTGGAACGTCGCGGTCGGCTTCAACGTATCGTTCGTCCAGATATCGTATCCGACAATGACGCCGACGTTCGGTGCGAACTTCCACGCAAGCCCGAAGCTCGTTGCGCCGTAGCCATTCTCAGCGCCCTGATAATCCACGGCAACCCAGAGCTTGTCCGAGATCTCGCTCATGGTGCGGTCCCAGGACAGGAGCAACCCGGCTTCGTCTTTCTCTCCGTTCTTGTCGAGAAGAAGTTTGTCGTTCCCCGCGTAGTAGCCCACAGAGAAACGGCCGGCAACACCAAGCGTTTTCGCGATAACACCATAGATAATATTATAATCGGTCAGGTCCTTCTTGGTGCCAAAATCATAGCCGCCGATTGCGACGGCAGGTGACCCGGTGAAAAGGGCGCCTTCAGGAGTCCCGATCTTGGCATTGTAATAGAGCGGGTTGGAATCATACGGCTCGAGGCTGACCGTGCGCTGGTCAATGCCTGCCTCGGCCTGTATCTTCTCGAAGGGAAGCACGCCGACCGTGATCCCGTTGTTGACCACGGTCGTCTCCCGGGTACCCGCATCGGTCTTCTTTACCTTGATATACTGATCAAAACCAATATGCCACTTATTGAACGGCTGGATGTCCGATGACGGGATCCAGATCTGTGTTGACGGCGTTGCCTGGGCCGCCCCTGCTGCTAAAAACAGGAAACTTAAAACTACCGCGATCTTTTTCATTGTATCCTCCTCTTTCCCCTTTACGATTATTCCCCGCCTCATGATAAGGCATGGTAATGAAGGCCTCTGGCGCCCTTGCTTTGCTTCTATGCAACAATCTTCATGACATTCCATATTGCAACGCTCATGCCAACAGCAGTGACGCCCTTCGTTTTCAGTGAACCTGTTGATTTCATGCCGGCTTTGACGGTGAGAGGCATCGGCTCGTGAGTAGACGAAGATTTCATAACGATGCGCATTTAATCATTGGCATAGAAAATAGGCACGAAGGGCCATCGGCATGTCAGATAAATTATGCGTGAGCGGAGACAGACAGCCCATTCAAATCTTGACAAAGGTATTGCTAACCGCTATGATTTCGAACCGTCGTAGGATGTCGCTGCGGGGTAACCCTTTGTTCCATCGTTATGCGAGGTGCTCGTGACAAGCAGAAAAGCAGCGTTGTTTCTTTTCATGATAGTTGTTCTGTTCCCGCTTATCGGATTCGCAGGGTTTATCGATGGCCGAGATGATGAGGATAGTGAGATCAATTCCGCCGTTGGCCTCCAGGGATGGTTCACCCAGGCAGACGCGAAGTGGCAAATATCCTTTCCCTATACCACCAGCACCGGCGTCGCGGGGAAGATCGAGTCGCAGTTGGATTTCAAGAAAATAGACAGTCCACTGATCATCATGACCGCAGGTGGGAATGTAGCACCACGATTTGCATTCGATGCAGTGTATGGATACGGATCGATCTCGGGAGGCCGGGGAGCGGATACAGACCGTTTTCTTCCGTCATCGGGCGGAGGGATTGCATTTTCGCAATCAACGAACAGCCTCGATGGCGCCGTACGGCTCTGGGGCGTCAACTTTACCTACAACACCAAACGGTTCGCTGATAAGCAGGCGGGCCCCTGGGGTTTTGTCCTGGGATTTCTTCATTACGGGGATAAACTTCAGATGACCAACGCCGTTCAAACCGTTTCCGTGCCATTCGATGGAACCAACTTTCCTCCCGTCGGGCCCTTCCCACCGAACCAGGTGCTCAGCTCTACCTTTGACTTTTCCTGGGACTTGTTGAAGGCGGGAGTCGTACACCAGACAGAGCTGGCAAAAGGCTTTTCGTATTCCGGCACGCTCTCGGTCTATCCCTATGTGAACTATCAGGGCGAGGGATACTGGAACCTGCGCGCAGGCACGGATCCGTCGGATTTCAGGATTCAGTCGCCGAATTTTATTCAGAAGTCAAACAAGGGGTATGGATACGAAGCATCGCTGGGGCTGGCGTATGATCTTTCGGAGAATGTGGAACTGTCGGGAGGGTACCGCTATTTTTACCTGTATGCGGAAAACGGGACTGATACGGTCTATTTCGCAGATGGCGCCGCACCGCAGTCAACCCTCGATTGGGTGACAGTCACCCGGCATGGCACCTACGCGGAGTTGTTGTTCAAATTCTGATGGGGCGAAAAGCTACAGCCTCGGCAGGGGCTCGGACAGCGTGCCGCCAAGACTGAACTGGTAGAACCCTTCGGCATCTTTATTCTTCAAGAGAGAAAAGATCCCCTCCTGTTCCCTCGCCATCCGCTCCGACGGCTTGAGTTTTATTGTCAGGTTGATCGTGCCGCGCTCTCGCAAGACCAGGTCTCCCAGACACCGGACCTTCAGTTCCTTGCCCTCGAGCTCAAGCTTTTTGATCGTCAGGCGGTCACCTTTGATCTCCGCATCAAGCCAGCACTGTTCAAAGTCAAGGTCCGGGATGGAGAACCCCTTGATCTTCAATTCTCGCGAGGTCAATCCCTTGATCCACAATCTCCCTTTGCCCGAATCGCCGGTCATCTCGAAGTTCCCGCCCAACTTGCCGGAAAGCTTGAAACCAAGCTCCTTCAGTAATGCGTAGGATCCAATATCCAGTTCGTTGGCATCAAACAGAAGGTACTGCTTTGGCTGCCCCAGCTGCGTCCTGACAAATAGTTCTCCGCCGTAGGCCCTGGCCTTCATGTCGAGCGAGAGCCGGCCGCGAAGAAAGTTGAGAAGCGAGACCGTGGTCCTGACGGACGGGCTCTCGAACAGGATCTTGCCGGCCTTGTCCGAAACGACCACGTCGGAAAGCACGAAACTATTAAAGAACCGCGGTGAAATATGTGCTATGGAGAGCTCAAACGGCGTGCGCAGGCGGACCTCGGATTCCAGCTTTGTCCCGACCCGGTCAAAGGGAAAGCGCAGCAGAAGAAAGATCAGAAATACCGCGACAAAATACGCGGTAAATGACAGCCATCGGATGAGTGATTTTTTATCTGGCATATCCTGGAAAAGTTTTAAAAAAGCTAAATGTCTATTCGGCGCTTGAGACAAGGATCGTCGAGTTCAGCAGCTTGGGATTATCATATCGGGGCTTGAAATTCAGCTTCTTGATCCGAAGCCCATCCTGCTCGAGTTGATAAACGTAATTCACAATATCGTACAGCGTAACGTTGTCGAGTTTTATCTCGACGGTGCTCTCCTTGAAAGCCTCGGTCTGGACGCCCGCCTGCGGCTTGAGCGATACCATTTTGCCGCTCAGGTTCGCCCGCTTGGTGAGGTTTTCGATCTCGGTCAGCAGGGGGCCGCGCTTCGCGGCAGCGGCCTGTGCCTGCTGCAGACGCTTCTGTATCTCAAGGTACTGGTCCTTGAGCACGCCCATCTCCACCAGGTCACGCTCTTTTTTCGGGATCAGCTCCCGCTTGCGGGCCAGGTCGGAGGTCAATGGAGACACCACGAAAACGTAGAGCAGGATGATTGCCGCAACCACGCCGCCGATGAGAAGCGTCTTTTTATCGCGTGATTCAAGTTTCAAGGAATTCTCCCGCTATAATCACGTATTTGTTTTTTGTGTTTTGTATTCCGCACTCCGCACTCCGAACTCCGCATTTATATTCACAACGTCTGCTTCAATTTGATCTCGAACCGGAACTTCACCTTGTTGTCAACTCCCATGCGAGTGTCAAGCACGGCTACGTCGCTGAAGGGCGCGGCCTTCTGGAGTTGTTCCTTTATCTTGTCAACGGACTCGAACGATGCCGCCTCACCCTGGAGCTTCAAGCGGTCTCCGTCCAGATTGAATTCCTGAAAGTTCACCCGTACTTCCTTGGGAATCCCCTCGGTCACCGCCTTCATCACGTCAAGCGCGGAGGTCCCGGCCCCGAGCACGCCGAACTTTTTCCTGGCCTCGTCGAGTTTGGTGCGAAGCTGCCGCATTGGATCGGCAACGTTCCTGGCATCGGGAAATACCTGACGGTACATCTCCTGGATCTCCTTGTTCAGTTTCCCGTAGCTTGACCCGACGAGGTACGACTTCACCCCAAAGTTCGCCGCGGCAAGCGACACTGCCACAACCCCCGCGATAATGAGGGTGCGTTTCCTCTTGCGGATACCTATATCGACCAGACGATAAGCGAACTCCCCCTTGCGGAAGTTGATTTGCTCGGACAACGCGAGCCCGAGACTCACGGGATCGGCGGCCTTCTTCCCCTTGAACTCAGGCGTGACCTGCTCCACCGCTATTCCAAGGTCCGCAAGCTCCGCGCTCAAGCGGTCATTCGCAGACAACAGGTATGCTTTCTCCACCCGCTCGTGGCTCTCGATTTCAAGCGCTTTCAGCGTATGACTGATCCCCGTTGTCGCCCCGCTCTCGGAAAAGCTTCTGCAGGCGGTCACCGTGTTCCCTGACTTTGTGCAAAGATCACTGCCGTCTATCAGAACGGCGTTCCCCTCAACAGGGACCATCCTTGATACAAAATAGAGGCCGATATAAGAAGGTACGATAACCTGCGGGTCCATGCCGGCCGATGCAAGAAGCTGGAGGTGCTGCCGCAGGACCGCCCTGGACAGCATGATGCCGAGCACCGTGGCCTCTTTCTTCTTGGCACTATCCTTTTCCGCCTTGTCCAGGGAAAAGTGGTCGATCTCCACATCGTCGAGAGGAAACGGCAAGCTGTCCTCGATCTCGAAGGGCAGGGCCTTTTCGATGCGTTTGCGGTCAACAAAGGGGAAGTGGACGATACGCTGGCTGAAATGGCGCCCGGGGATCGAAGAGACGATCCGCGCGCCTGCCCATTCCGCGGCTTTCTCTTTCAGAATGTCGACCAGCTCCGCGTCGGTGGCAAAGGCGCGGTTGAAAGACTCCTTGAACTCTGTTTGACGCAAGCCGGTCACGACGACCGACGCGGCCACCCGTCCTTTATCTATGTTCAACCCGACGATCTTCACAACGCTCTCCAGTACTGTACGGTAAATCCTGTTGTTGACCGCGTAATAACGGCCTCAACCTGCTTCGTGTATCCTCCCACGGTTGCGTAGGAATACACCTTGAAAACATTGCTTGTTTCAGTTAAAAAATTCGCAACGAGCAAGTCCGTGGTCTGCAGCTTGACGTTGTTGATGCCGGCGAATTCGCTGACCTTCGCGTGGTCAATAAAGGTTGCATTGTTTCGCGCTTCGATGATCAAGCCGGCCGCTCCTGCGCTTATCCCGAGGCTTTGCAGCACTTCCGGGGACGCAGTATTAATGTCGATCTTATCCACCTGGCTTGTTGTCACAAAATTATTCACTTTAAGGTAATCTTCATCGCTCATATATTGATGCAATCCGGTCAGCAAGCCAATATCCTTTATTCCGCTTCTGATATCGGTCATTTTATCGTAAACAGTGCGGTCAATGCCATTATTCTCGAAAAGTTTGTTCAGCATAGATTGCCTGTATGGGTTCGTCTGCACGTCGGTGATCTTTATCTTCCCCGCTTCATCTTCCCATCGCACCCTGAGTTCCGAATCGCTGCCCGGAATGAACGGCACTGATTGCCACTCCAATTGCTCAAGCTTGTCATATTTGTGGTCTTTGCCCGTCTCCGGGTCCATCTGCAGGTTGCCGGCGAGATATCTCCCGACAAAATTCACCCCCGAACGCGCCAGGTAGTAGGCGCGCTGACTGTCACGGAAATTGACGGCCGCGCGAAGGCTTATCCTCGTACCATAGGCAAACTCAAAGATAAGCGCGATCAGCAGCGCCGTCACCAAGAGAACGATGATCAGCGCGACACCGCGATCGTTCTTCATCAAGCCTGATTTTTTTCCGTCACTCCGCACTCCGAACTCCAAACTGATCACCGCCACACTTCCACCCGCGTGATATAGAACGAACCATCAGGGAATTCCAGCGCGATCTCCACCGCCCTCGGCGGCGAGAGGCGGGTCTTGCTGTCCCACTCATCGACCCAGTTTATTCCGTCGGAATACCGCAGGCGGAACCCCTTGAGTCGATCGGTAATAACGAAATCTGTTCCACCCTCCAGGGGTGGAGGATTGTCCTTCCCAAGCTCCCGCTTTTCATTGCGGACCATGATCCTGGCGCTTTTATCCGGTTGTTCATCGAACCGGTAACCCACCTCCCACAGGTCGCTTTCCTTTGAATCGGGCTTGCGCCAGTTCGTCAGCGTGGTGAGGTAAATGCTGTCGTACCGCTGTTCATCCTGAGCTGTTGTCGATTTCTTGCCGTAAAATATCGTCTCGGTCATCAACGGGTTATAGTAAGCATTCGTGATATCGTTTGAAAGCTTAGACACGAGGGTCCGTGCAAGGTCCGTCTGGTCCCGTTTTATCTCCGCCTGCTCTACATTCCTGCCCGCGGTGGAAAAGCTTGTATAGATCACGGTCACGATCCCCGACATGATCGCCACGGCGATGAGCACTTCGAGCAGGGTAAAACCCTTCGAATGCGGAGTGCGGAATGCGGAATGCGGATTTGAACATCTCATCCGGCCCTGTTTTTCCCACTCCGAACTCCCAACTCCGAACTCCGAACTATTATTCATAGTCCACCAGTTCCACCATTTCCAACCGCGTGCCTTCCGTCCACAGGACCGCGACACGGATCTCGGTGATGAACACAGCGCCGAAAAGAGGGATCTGAGAAATAGTCCTCTTCCAGGCGTAGTCACTGAAATTGTCCTCGCCCGTGAAGTCCCCGTCATCCTCAACAGGCTGCAACGGCTTGGTCCCGATGGTGTCCACCATCATGCGCTTTGCAAGCATGGTCGCCGTGGTGATATGTTCCGCCAGCTTCACGTCCTGGGTGGTTCTGCTCTGAAGCCCCAGAAGGGTCACCAGCACCATGGACATGATCGTTACGGCGACCATCACCTCGAGGAGAGTAAAACCGCCTTGTTGTACTCTAACCCTTGACCCATGACCCACGACCCAGGTCATCTCTCCTCCACATATCCCTCGCGAAGCTCGGTATCGCCGGTAAGCGGCTTGACGATCAGGGTGAAGGGCTTGTCGTCGCCGTCCTTCAGATAGATGAATGCATTCTCCACCCACCCGTCCGGAGTAAATTGGATATAGGGATCATCGGGATGGCTGCCGACCCGCACATCCCGAAATGTCGTCTGGCCTGAAAGGCTTCCCTCGGACCCCATCTCTGAAGAGAACCGTTTGAATTCCACGGTCTTCTCGTTCGTCTGGGTCATGACCTCGGCCCAGTAGTGCCCTGCCTGGACATCAAAGCGGAGGCGGTAGACGTCCTTCCGCGCCTGAGACTCGTCTTTCAGAAATCGTATCGTGCTAGACAGATGTCTGGCGCTCCGTTTCAGGTTCGCCTCGCCGAGTTCGCCCAAGCGGGGAATGATCAGCGTCAGCATAACGCCAAGAATCACGATAATGACCGTGAGCTCGATGAGCGTGAAGCCCTTTGAGTGCGGAGTTGCGAGCGCGGAATGCGGAGTGATGCATCGAGAAGCCTCATCCGCTCCTGTTATAACATTCCGCATTCCGCACTCCGCATTCCGCACTTTACTGTATCTTCCAGCTCTCGATGTCCGCGTTGTTGCCCTCACCGCCGGGCTCGTTGTCGGCACCGTAGGAAATGATCTCGTACTCCCTGTTCTCGCTTCCGGGTGAGATGTAGACATACTCTTTGCCCCAGGGGTCTTTCGGGATCCGCGCAGGCTTGAGATAACCGCCTTCCCGCCACTTCGACGGAATACGGCCAATCTCGGGTTGTTTGATAAGCGCCTCAAGCCCCTGCTCAGACCCTGGATAGAACCCGTTATCGAGCTTGAACGCATCGAGCGCGCTCTCCAAAGCCCGGATCTGCGTTTTCGAAACCTCGACCTTCGCCTTTTCCTCCTGTCCCAAAAACTTCGGCAGCACGAGGCCGGCGAGCAGGCCAAGGATAATGATAACAACCATGATTTCGATTAAGGTGAAACCTTTTGAACTATTTTTTTTCATAGCAACTCCTTTATGCAAATTTTACCGGTACGGTAATAAAAGTTGAAATATTGCATTTTTCGTCATTCCCGTGTAAATGGGAATCCAGTCTTTTCAAGTTGTTCATTGGATACTGGATACCCGCTTTCGCGGGTATGACAATTTTTTTCGAATTAAACAGTTTAACTGATCGATAAGCGATGTTCTCCTGACTCCCGACATTTTATTTCCGTACTCCGAACTCCCAACTCCGAACTGTAGCACAGCATCACCGCACTCCCGAGCTCATCTCGAGCATCGGCAGCATGATGGCGATCACCACGAACCCGATGATCAGGCCCATGGCGAGAATGATCACCGGCTCAAGGAGCGCCATGAGTCCGGTAAGCCGTGTCTCGACGGTCCGGTCGAAGGAATCCGATATCTTGAGCAGCATCTTCTCGAGCTCGCCGCTCTTTTCTCCCACGGCGACCATCTGCACCACCACCGGCGGGAACAGGCCGCTCCTGCGGAGCGGATCGGCGATGGGCTCACCCTCTCGCACATTCTCGCGCGCCTTCTGCACCGCGTTCGCAAGCACCGAGTTTCCGATCACGTTCTTTACGATATCGAGGGCCGCGAGCGTGGGCACGCCGCTCTGGAGCAGCGTACCCAGCGTGCGCGTGAACCGTGACACCGCGATCATGCGGATAAGCGATCCAAAGACCGGCAGCCGAAGCAGCCGCGCATCGATATTTTCCTTCCCTGCCTGCGTTCGCGCGTACCGCCTGAAGTAGTACGCGCCGCCGGCCAGGACAAGCAGAAGCACCCACCAGTAGGATGAGAGGAACCGCACCACGGCAAGGAGCACCAGCGTGATAAAGGGAAGCTGCTGCTTCATGTCCTGGAACATGCCGAGGATACGGGGCATGACAAAGCTGAAAATGAAGAGAAGCATGCCAAGGCCGATGATCGTCATGAACGCGGGATACGCAAGGGCCGCGGCGATCCTGCCGCGGAACCGTACCTGCTCGTCGAGAAAGTCCGCAAGCCGGTCAAGCGTGATCTCAAGGGTCCCGCTCGCCTCGCCCGCGGAGACCATGTTGATGTACAGCGGTGAGAAGACCTTCGGATTTTCCTTGAGCGCATCAGCCAGCGTCGCGCCCTCGCGCACGGTGTCGCGCACCGAAGAGAGCGCCCCTCTCAGGCTGTCGTTTTCCTCCTGCTCCACGAGTATGGACAGCGAATCCATCAGGGGAAGACCGGACGAGAGGAGTGTGGCAAGCTGGCGCGTGGCGTTCGCGACATCGCCGAGCCGTACCCTGCTCCCGAACGTGAAAGAAAAGGTCTCGCGACGGGCCGCCCGCGTGGAAGCTCCCTCGCGGATCTCGAGGACGATGACCCCTTCTTTCTTGAGTTTCGACTTGACGGCCTTGAGGCCTTCGCCGTCCTGAACGCCGGAAACGTTCCTGCCGCCGCTCGTGACACCTTTATATTCGTAGACAGGCATGGTTTATTGTAAATCCTAAACTGCATGAGAGACGATGGACGACCGCTCGCTGCACTCGCTAGGAGGATGGACGATTTTGAACCATGCGTCCCTCGTCCTTCTTCGAGTTTCGCACTCAGTGCTTGCCCTTACGTTTCTCTCTGCGTCACCCTCACCACCTCATCCACGGAGGTGATCCCCGCGAGCACTTTGTCCGCGCCGTCCTGCCGGAGCGTGTGCATGCCTTTTCCCACAGCCAGCGCTTTCAGCATGGCCGCGTCGGCGTTCTTCATGATGAGCTGACGGACCTCGTCGTCCACGCTCAGGAGTTCGTAGATCGCGCTCCTGCCGAGGTAGCCGGTCTGGAAACATGCCGGACATCCTTTCGCGCGGTACACGGTCGCGCCGGCGGCAGCGGTCTTGATCTCGAGCTCTGCTATCTCAGCGGGCGTGATCGGGTAGGGCTCACGGCAGACCGTGCAGAGGACCCTCACGAGCCGCTGTGCCAGGATGGCCATGACCGATGACGAAATAAGGAACGGTTCCACCTTCATGTCGATCAGCCGGGTAACGGCGCCGGCCGAGTCGTTCGTGTGGAGCGTTGAGAACACGAGGTGGCCGGTGAGGGCAGCCTGGATCGCGATCTCCGCGGTCTCCGAATCCCGGATCTCGCCCACGAGGATCACGTCCGGGTCCTGCCGGAGCACGGAGCGGAGCCCGGCGGCAAAGCTCAGATGGATCTTCGCGTTCACCTGTATCTGGCCGATGCCCTTGAGCTGGTATTCGATGGGGTCCTCGATGGTGATGATGTTCTTGTCGGGAGAATTGATCTTCGAGAGCGCGGCGTACAGGGTCGTGGTCTTGCCGCTGCCCGTGGGGCCGGTCACGAGAACGATCCCGTGGGGCCGGGTGATGTGTTCATTGAACCGGGTGAGGGTATCGCCGGAGAACCCGATCTGATCGAGCGGCAAAAGCGCGCTCTCACGGTACAGAAGCCGCAGCACAATGCGTTCGCCGAAGGCGGTGGGCACGATCGAGACGCGGATGTCCACGTCCTTGCCGCCGATCTTGATCCGCATGCCGCCGTCCTGCGGCAGCCGCCGCTCGGCGATGTTCAGATCCGCCATGATCTTGACGCGCGACGCGATGCTTGCCTGAAACCGCTTCTGGATCGTCAGGATGTTGTAAAGGATGCCGTCGATGCGGAACCGGGCGACCATCTCCTTCTCGAAAGGCTCGATGTGGATATCGCTTGCGCGTTCGCGGATCGCTTGGGACAGCAGCGAGTTCACGAGGCGGATAATCGGCGCGTCATCAGTGGCCTCGAGCAGGTCCGTGGGCTCATCAAGTTCCGCTGCGAGAAAGGTCAGGTCCTCTTCCTCCATCTCCTGCACAGTGTCCTCGGCGCGGTTCATGTCCTCACTATGCAGTCGATTGACGGTGTCAAGGATCGTTTCTGAGGGGGAAAGACAGAGGGAGATATCCGCGTTGAACAGGAGCCGGAGATCATCGATCATGGAGAGCGCCAGCGGTTCGGAGGTGGCGATGAGAACGCTGCCGTTCTCGCGCCGGAGCGGGATCGCGATGGCTTTTTTCGCATAGGTGATCGGCAGCTTGAGCGCGAGTTCACGGTCGATCTCGCCAAGACCCGCCTGGAACGGCAGGCCGAGCTGCGTGCCGAGCGCCGTGAGCACCTCGGCCTCGCTCACGAAGTTGAGACGAACGAGCAGTGTTCCGATCCGGCCTCCCCTCTTTTTCTGGAGGTCGAGCGTCTTTTTGAGCCGTTCAGCTGAAAGCCCGGACTCAACGAGTATCTCGCCGAGCAGGCGTCTCACCGGCCATCCTCTGCTGGCACCGCCGTCTTTTCCGCGGCCGGAGCACCGGGGGTCGGGAGGCTCTTCATCTCCCCGGCGGTGCCGGTGTCCGCGGACATCATTGCCGGCTCCACGCTTCCTGTTCCGTCCGACGGCTTCAGCGTCAAGCGATGATCATTACTTTTCTTCTCAATGTGATATTCCTTGCGGAAGTCGTCGAGAATCTTTTCCTTTTGCAGGGTAAGTTCCGCAGACTCTTCCGCGGTCTTGATGATGTAGGGCGTGATGAATATCATGAGGTTGGTCTTCTCGACCCTGCTCGTTTTGTACTTGAAAAGCCAGCCGAGGATCGGGATATCGCCTAGGAGAGGGACCTTCATGGTCGAAGAGGTGACATTGTCGCGGATCAGGCCGCCGATCACCATGGTCTCGCGATCCTTCACCACGACCGTGGTGCTCGCCGACCGTTTGCTGGTTGTGGGGCCTGCATCGTTCAAGTTGGAGGACTCGATCACATCGGAGATCTCCTGGTTGATTTCAAGTCGCACGCTGTTGTCCGAGGTGATCTGCGGCGTCAGCGACAACTTGATGCCCACGTCCTTCCGCTCGATGGCGTTAAAGTAGGTCCCGCTGCCGGTTGTCGCGTTCTGCGTCTGGCCGGTTTTAAAAGGAACGTTCTGACCGACCATGATCTCGGCCTTTTGATTGTCCGTCGTAAGGATGTTCGGCGTCGAGAGCACATTCACATCGGTGTCGGTCTGGACCGCTCGCAGAAGAGCCCCGATGCTCAGGTATTCAACGCCTTTAAACTTGAAGGTGCCCCTGACAGCGCCTACGGCAAGGCCGTTCATCGACGCGAGGGCGGCTGGTCCGCCGACCATAGCGCTTCCAATGCCGCCGAAGTTCGTCCCTCCCACGGCGGTTGTCTGCCCGGCATCGAACGAGCTCTGGTTGATGGGGACCTGCATTTCAAAACCGAGATCGCGCTGCTTTGACAGGCTCATTTCAATGATCGCCGCCTCCACATAGACCTGACGGCGTCTGATGTCGAGCTTCTGTATCACGTCCTTCACCAGTTCAAAATCGCCCGGCGAGGCGACGATGATCAGCGAATTGGTGGATTTATCCGCCGAGATATTGACAGCCCCTTCGAGGATCGTGGAGGGATTGACCGGCTGGGCAGCAGCCGCCGCCGGAGGCACGGGCATCCGCGCGACAAGCGCGGACAACAGTTTGGAGATGTCCTCGGCGTTGGCGTTCTGGAGGTAATAGACATTGATCTTCCCTTTTCCTTCGGGCGCCGCAACGTCAATGGCGTGGACCAGGCTCTCGATCTTTCTAATGTTATGCACCGGGTCGGTAATAATGATCGAATTCGTGTTGGGATAGGCGATCAGGTTGCCGTCCTTGCTGATCAGCGGGCTGATGGTGCGTACGATCTCCTGGGGATTCACAAATTTCAGCCTGATGAGCTTGGTCACAAACCCCTCGCCCCGGGCATCTCCATCCTGAAGCACCTTGATCCCGCTCTGCCGGGCCATTGCCGCGGGTATGATGCGGGTGACGCTGCCGTCTTCCACGGTTGTGAAACCTTTGATCTCGAGCGCGGAGAGGAAAACCTGGTACGCCTCGTCCGGCGACATCTTCGTCGGCGTCATGATCGTGATCTTTCCCGTAACCTTCTCGTCGAGGATAAAGTTCCTGCGGGTGAGCTCGCTCATCACCTTGATGAGCGCGTTGATGTCGATGTTCGTGAAGTTCAGGGTAACGTAATCATCATCGGATTTGATCTTCCTGAGCTCAACCTGTTCGGCGGGAGCGGCGGATGCAGCCGGGGCGGGGACGGCTTCGGTCCCGCCAGGCGGGCTCGGGGCGGCTTCGGCCGAATCGGGTGCAACTGATTCGTCCGGCCTGCTCTGAGCGTATGATGTCGCTGCGCTTACAAGCCCTATCACAAGCAGCAGGGCCGCTAATTTTTTCACTCGTTGCCTCCGTATAAAATAGCAACGACGCGGAAACACGGGGAACCGGGAACGCGGAGAAAATGCCTGTTGATATGCTTTTCTCTCCCTGTCACCGTATCACCCCGTCACCGCGTCTGTCTTTTGCCGATTATCGTATCTCGTAATTCAACGTCTGACGCGCACCGCCCCGGATCAGGTCGATGGCGATAAAACGCTCGGTCCTCAAACCCTGATAGAGCTGGAAGAACTTGGCGGGATCGTCCACTTCCTGCGAATTGACCTTCTGGATCACATCGCCGTTCTGGAGCCCGATCTTTTCATAGATGCTGCCCGGAGAGATCTCGCTGATCCGGAACCCCACGGTCTTTCCCTGCTCCATGTAGGGCAGCGCCCGCGCCTGTGTCAGGATCTGGCTCATGTTCTCGGTGCTCGCGAGCATTTCCCGCTGGTCCACCATGTACTTGCCATCCGACACTCGCTTGACTCCGGGGCCGGCGTTTCCGCCAGGAGTGTTCATGTTGACGATCTTATCGTCGTCGGCAACAAGGATGTCGATCGTCGATCCCTCAGGTCTCTGGAGCGTCACCTTGTCGCGCTTCACCCTGATGAGCTGGGACCCATCCGGCAGCTTCTGGTGCAGACGGTAAAACACCTGGCCGGTGCTGTCCTCGAGCACAGCGCCGGAAAAGCTCCTGCCCTCTATCGTGCCGATGAGCTTGTAGTTCGAAGACTCTGCCGCCGGTCCGCTCGACGGGCCTTTGCCTTCGCCGAAGAGCCCGCGTTCCAGAATGGAGGAATAATCGCTCAACTCCCGGCGGGGCTCCAGGGCCGGCCGGCCGCGCTCCAGGGGCGTGGTGAACCTGGGTGCGGCTTCAAGGCTCCGGCCGATCATGGCATCCACGGTATCGGCGAGAAAATAAGCTGACACCGTGAGGAGCGCAACGAGCGCAAACACATATAGTGTTTTGTTTTCCTTCATAAAATACCTTCTCTTATTACCTTTGTGGAGTTTAGAAATTATACTCTCAAACCGTGCCTGTTGTCAATTACTAACAACTTGTCAATGACCTTCGGCGGTACAGGCACAGATATTTTTTACGAGGTTCATGGATCCGCTATCGGATGCACGTGCGCATTAAGAATGCATTACTCAAGCACTGCAAAGTATGGGCTGGTCCTGAGAGCGAGATCAAAAGTAACCGTTGTGTCACATCCATTTGCGCGGTTCACCCTGCCGATGAGATAGTCCGAAAGGTCCCCGTTCCCGTTCCGGTAATCGTGGACAGACTGGCTCACAACGTCCTTCGAGTCAATTTCAAACTGTTTTGTTACTAAAATTTTGTCAAGCACATCGGCGATCTCTTTTTTCGAGTATTTGTATGCCGATTCCAAGACCCAGACAAGCTCGCATAAAACCACGTGGTTTATATAGCAGCGTTTGCCCGAGGCCGCCGCTTTCTGAATATACACGGATGCCTTTTCCGACTGTTTTCGATCGTCCCGCACGAGATAGCGGACAAGCACATTGGTGTCCAAGCCCTTCATCGGTTCATCTCCCCTTGAACCGCTTCTTGATCGCCGTGGTCATGCCTTCCATGGAGACGGTCTTCATGCCGGGCCTGTGGAGAATGCCTTCAAGTTCCCGCACATCGAGCGTGGCGGGTTTGAGCACAACCTCACCGTCTTCCTGTACGACAAAGTCGATCCGGTCTCCCGGCCTGAGCTTCAGATGGTTCCTGATCTTTTTCGGGATCGTTGTCTGGCCCTTGATGGTAAGTGTTGAAACTGGCATGCCCCATCTCCTTCCCTTTATAGAAATTCCTTACTTAATAGTAAGGCAATTTTTTGGGCATGTCAAGCCCTGTTTTCTTCGCCCCTCTCCTTTGTCCTCCCCATGGGGGAGAAGGATGAGTGAGTGGGTCTCCCGGGATGTACTATTATTTATTTCGTTCGGATTAGGGATACATCGTTGTGTGCAAAGCACGAACGCTTTACAACAGCCGGAGTTGAGTATCGCGCCGCTAAACCCACCCTACCAACTAAAAAGGAGAACATGTCTTACACAGGATAACAGGATTAACAGGATGTAAATAAATTACTGACATTATATTCAATGTCGTTTAATCCCGCCAATTACGGGCTTGTCCGGGCCAGGTTATTTATCAGTGACATCCTGAAACAGTTTCATTGCGCTCCCCGGTTCATGCACCGCCGCTGCCTTTATCTCTTTCCATCTCCGCCTCAGCTTCTTAACATTCTCACCCTTCGCCTCTTTCGCCTTGAGCCTCTTATCGATCACCTCAAGGCGGGCCAGCGCGTCACGAATGCCTTTATCCAGGGCCCGGTATTTCACGGGATCGGACTTCGGGATTGAAAAATCGCCGCTCGTTTTCCAGATATCGCCCAATTTCATCCACGCGGCGAAGTTCTCGATCTTCCCGCCTTCCATGAGCTCCAGTTTCGACGTGGCCTTGATGTCCTTTACCCATAAGCCGTTCTTGTCAGCCACGACTTTCTGGGTTCCGGTGAACGGCTCCGCGCCCTGCGCATCAAAGTATCGCCATTTCACGCGTGCGATCTGGATCTCCGAATCGTGACAACTGCCGCAGGTGCGTGATTTTCCGAGCGGGTGCGCCACCTGGTCCACCTGGATCCAGGCGAGATAGTTGTTGTTGCCGCCCGGGAAGCTGAACGTCCCAAGCTGCACATAGGAGTCCTGCGTCTCGCCTTTCGGCCAGCGGAAGGTAAGACCCGGCACGGGTGCGATGGTCTCTTTCATGCCGCCCGCGCTGTCCGGCCAGATCTTTACCGGCATCCATCTCTTGTTCTGACCTTTGATCAGGATCGGCGGTTCCTGCGGGCCGTAGTACAATGAATACTTCTTGAACGGGTTCGGCCTGGACAATATCTTGCCCGGCCCCCACGACGTCATCTCGTATCCGCCGAGAATCTTCACATGGCAGGCTTCACACGTAACATTCTTGTGCGCGCTCACTGCCATGGCTTGCTCAACTTCGACATGACAATCCTGACACGTTGCCCTTCTCTCGGCATGACCCATCCCATCGGGCCCGGTCTGGTGGCAGTCAATGCACTCGATCTTCTTCGCTACATGCACATCCTCGGGCAAGCCGGGGGGCTCGGAGAATTCCCTGCCAAGGTAGCTGTCACCTCTTCTCCGCTCCATCGTTCCCGCGTGACACACAAAGGTGCTCCTGCCCCCGCCGGTGCAATTCGGCGACGGCGGCACGCGTTTGAATGCATGCACCCCCTGCTCACGCGTGGGCGCATAGTGACAGTCAAGACAACCCGCATGGCAAAGATTGCATGCCTTCTGCTTGGCGATCGCCTGCTCACGCGAAAGAGGGAGATTGATCTCTTTGATGATCTTTTCTGTATTTTCGAAGGAGAACCTGTCTCCTTCCGCCCTGCCGACCGGCCGGGTGTCCGCGAAGGACGGCCCTCAATTATTAGGGCCGTGGATATCGTTCCACGTGCGCATGGAGCGCTGCCGGAAATTCGATGCCATGACGCTGGTGTCGAATTGCTTCACCTGATCAGGATGGCAGGCTGACTTTCCGCAGGTCTTTAAGGCAATGGCAGGGTCGTAGCCGAGCGTATTCAGATTGCGGTCGTGATAGAGAAGCGTGCCGACGTCGTCATCCAACTCGCCGTCAGCGAGGCGGGGCAGCATGTTCCGCTGCCGGTCGTCGCCTGACGGCAGGAGCTGTTTCACGTGACCTTTGCGCGGCATGATGTTCAGATCATTGTCGAGCACGATGAGCTTGAGCATGCCGCGATGCGCCTTTGCCGGATCATCGGACAGGCCGTTGCCGAGATGGCAGTCCCGGCACTCGGTGTTCGGATGTCGGGACTCCTTCTGCACCTGCTCGCGGGTCATCACGAACTCGGGGTAGCCCAGTTCAGCCATACGGGTCTTATCCGCATGGCACGACACGCAGCGGTCGCTCGAATGGTAGTTTGAGTAGAAATAGATGAAGAGAAGAACAAGGACGAGCTGGGCGAGAAGGACCGCCACGCCTGTTCTGCTGCCGAAGGATCTCCAGAGTTTGCCGATGGCCATGAGAACTAAGATACCACAAAAAAGAGGTTTACAAAATACTATTTATGTTCTACGATTTGATCATCGATCATGATTATGGAGGATGCCATGGCAAGAACGACGATTTCACCCAAATTTCAAGTGGTCATACCCAAGGATATACGGGAGCAACTCCATCTCAAGAGCGGACAGAAAATGACCGTTATCTTAAAAGGCGGGATTGTTTCCTTCATCCCGGAAAAACCCCTTGAGTCATTCCGAGGATTCCTGAAGGGAATGAACACGGAAAATATTCGCGATGAAAAGGACCGCTGATGGTGATCGTCGATTCGTCCGGCTGGATTGAATATTTCACCGACGGGCCGCTCGCCTCAACGTATGCAAGACATCTAAAGGATGTATCCAGGCTCGCGACACCCACGATCGTGCTTTACGAGGTGTACAAGAAAATAAAACGCGAGCGGGCCGAGGAAGACGCGCTGTCAGCAGCGTCGGTCATGAACAGAACAACGGTAGTTCCACTCACCGAGAGCATCGCCCTCCTTGCAGCCGACCTCTGCCTCAAACACTCGCTCCCCATGGCTGATGCCGTCGTCTATGCAACGGCGGTAGAAAAGCAGTGCAGCTTGATCACATCGGACGGACATTTCGAAGACCATATTGGTGTCACCTTCATCAGGAAATAACGACGCCGCGGTGCATTGAACAAAGTTTCACAAAATGTGGGCCGCACCCCATTTTCAAAACAGTCATGTAGGTTGGGCTGATCATTACTATGTGAAGCCCAACAGAATCTTATTTCTTGGAGATTATCGAAAGCTGTCGGGTTTCGCTACGCTCTACCCGACCTACTCGCTATTTGTACTTGCAATTTTTCGACCATCAAGCTTTAATCGCCAGTGTTGTGATTTCCTTGATGGTATCAAATCCCTTATCATTGGTGATCGGGGTTGCGTTCAACGTTTGAGCGGTTGCGGCTATGAGAGCATCGGGAAGTTTGAGCCGATACTGTTTGCGCAGGGCAATGGCCGAGTCTTTTATCTCGCGGGTCGCGTCGATAACCGGCATTTCGGCAAGCAGCTTCCTGAGTCGTATTTCTTCCTGCGTAGTACGAGAGGGATAAGAGAGAATTTCGAGTTCGGTTACAAATGAAATGAAAAATTCGCCTTGCGGCAGGGAGGTTGTATCTATTCTTTTCCCGGCGATATAGAGAAGGATGTTGGTATCAAGCAGGAACTTATTCCCATTCACTCCGCACCCTCCGCTGATATTCGAGCGGTTCTTCCTCGATATGCATCGCGCCGGCATATTCCTTGAGCTGCTCCCGGCTTACGCCCTTTTCGACCGACTGCAGCGCCTGCTCGATCTTCAGCCACTCGTCATACGTGATGACCACTTCCACGGGTTTGTTTTCTTTGTTCACCACGATTTTCTTATGGATCGTCATACTCATACCTGAAACCCCAACGCCATGCATAGGCCCGGAAAAGTGCGGCCTTCCTATTCATATTTTAAAATAGTACAATTTGTTTAAAAACGCAAGGAGAAACTCCTATTCTGTCACAGTAATAGCAATGCTGAAGTGAGTGAAGCCGATCATTTTCTCCTGCCTCAAGACAGCCTCTCCATCGCCTCATCCGCCATCAACACGCTTCAGCAAAATCAAAAACAGGCACTTCCAGTTTCTTAACGGGTTTGAATTTGTTTTTCGCAAATTTCAACAACTCATCCGTGACATCAGGTGAATAAGTTTTTTCGCCGCATCGCTCGCAAACCTCAGCGGGGACGTGCTCAACGAGAAAATACTTATCTCCCTCCTCATAGCTGAATGTCACCGTCAATTTTTTTGTTTCGCCTCCGCAAAAAACACACTTCATGGTTTTGTCCTCCTGACCCTGCAATCAATCCATTCAATCTCTTCAGTCCAAAATAATTATTTGTAAAGATCGTCCGAATTTGATGCGTCGGATTTCGCTGCGCTCTACCCGACCTACGAGCTGACCCTTATCAGTGACCCTTATCAGTTTTACGCGAAATATTTGTTTGTCCGGATGATTGCTCATTGGGTATCAACGTTATATATGTTGTCTCTTTCAGGCTTCATGTTACGTGTGCATTATTTTCATTTTAAGAAGACATCCGCTGATTTATTGCCATCACACCCCTAATATCTGCTTTACCTGGCCCGCAAGCTTGTTTGGAGTGGTCGTCATCTTGGAAAGAATGCTCGACACGCCCATTGATGAGATCCTGTCGGTCTCCTGCGGGGTTATCCTTCCGGACAGCATAATAACTTTTACATTTTTCCATGTATCGTTCGAGCGCATAAACTGGAGAAACTTTGTCCCGTCCATGCCCTCCATTTGCATATCCAGCACGATAAGATCAGGGATATCTTCAGTAATTGACTTTATGGCCTCCATCCCGCTTGACGCCTCTCTTACATTGTAGTTGGAAAGGACCAGTTTGTTTTTATACGTTGCTCTCGCGGTGACTGAATCATCGACAAGCAAAACCTTCTTTCTTGTATCACCAGCAGGGCTCTCCTGTTTCACTGACTGGGCAGACACCTTTTCCTCGATAAATCTTTTCAACCACTCCTTGTCAGCCTGATTGATACCCGTAAATGACACACCGACCCCCACCCCTTCCTGCACCGTCTGAACACGTGCCCGCAACTTTATCGGCGGCACTCCATCGACAAGGGAAAAACTCAGCTCTATGATCCTTCCCAGGGTAAAGGGGACAGGTGAATATAAGAGAATGTCTCCCTCGCTTATCTCCACGGTATATCCCTTTATGGAAGTATTTATTATCACGTCCTTTTTGATCATGAGCCTGGCTTGTTTGCCATCGTTTGTGTCAGTTCCCATCGCATCTCCTCTATTCCACAGATTACCGCACAACAGTCGCGTAGGTTGGGCAAAACGACTCAGCTTGCCCAACAGATTATAAGTTAACGCGTTGGGCTTTACAAAGAACGTTCAGCCCAACCTACGGAACTAAGATACCACAGGCGGATGTTCATGAAAATCTTAAAAAGGTGCAGGGGAAATCGAACGGTGAGGTTAGCCACCGAGCGTATCGAGGATGGCTCGACTAATTGTTAGAAATCCCTGGAGCACTCACTATCGGTGAATTTGATAAATACAAGTAAACGTTCGCTTCCGCTGATTTGTTCGCAGTATTGTAAAGGTACATTTTATAGCGAGTAAAGGCGATGCGCTGCTGAACCTGTTCGGATTCAAAATAAATTGGATCACCACTCTTCGCCTGGACTTTACATTCGATAGGAAATTGAATGCGCTTTGCGTCACGAAGGATACGCAAGATAGGCATTTCATCAGGAATGAGAAGAACTCCAATGGTGCCTGAAGAAAAAACTTCGCTTCTCATTTCGCCTTGCAGGCTAATCAAAAGAGAGGTGAATCCGTCAGTTTCGATGGTCCCGGCATAAACCATTTCAGGCAGTTCCGCGCGTTGTGAAGTGGGCACTACCAAACCTTCTCGTGTAATGAATTTCGTCGTACCTTCAATCGAGACAGAGCCCTTGATTTGTTGCAGCTCGGGGAAATTATTTACGTGCACATCGCCCTTGATTTGCTGCGTCTCAGGGAAATTTTTAACGTTCACATCAGAATGTTGGGAAACCTGCGCTTGCAGGAGTTGAGGAACGATTGCCGGGAAAAGAAAAAAGATGGGGAATATCGCAATGATCAAATGTTTGTACATGGCATCCTCCGAAATTTAGATGTTTTGATAACTTGGAATCGCAACTCGGGTCGCGATTTTATTGATGAGAAGTATCAACGACGAGTTGAGCCGCCCATGGCGGCTCGAACGACTCGTTAGCTCACTTTACTTTCCTGATATGCTTTGTTTTTAAATTGACCTCAAACGTCTCATCACGTTCGTTGGTTACGAGCAATCGTCCATCTTCAATGGTCATCGATGTGATGAAAAGATCCTGTACGTCTCGTTCAAGATTTAGATTATACTTCTCTTCGTAAATCTGAAGTTCGCAGGTCGGGTAGAGCAAAGCGAAACCCGACATCTTTTCAAAACAGCCTCTCCATCGCCTCATCCACGGTACGCACGCCCATCAGTTCCATCTTTTTAAGCGCAGCGGTCTTCTCCATCTTCTCGACATTCAGCGCCGGCAGCACGCAGCGCGTAAAGCCGAGCTTTGCCGCGTCTTTGAGACGTGATTCGGCCTGACTGATGGCCCGCACTTCTCCGGCAAGACCCACCTCGCCCATGACCACGGTCCGGGCATTGATCGCCTTCTCTCGAAAGCTCGATGCCACGGCGGCAATGATGCCGAGGTCGATGGCCGGCTCGTCTACCTTCAACCCTCCTACGATGTTCACGAACACGTCCATTCCCATGAGGTGCATGCCCACACGCTTTTCGAGCACCGCGAGCAGGAGCGACACACGGTTGAAATCCACGCCGATGCAGGTCCTCCGGGGCATGGTGAGCTTTGAAGGGGCCACCAGCGCCTGAAGTTCCGCCAGGATCGGCCTCGTGCCTTCGAGCGATGAGACTACAACCGAGCCGGTCGCGTCAGCGGGCCGTTCAGCGAGGAATATTTCCGAGGGATTGGATACTTCGGTCAGACCGCTTTCCTTCATCTCGAACACGCCGATCTCATTCGTGGAACCGAAGCGGTTCTTGACCGCGCGCAGGATGCGGAAGGAGTGCCCTTTGTCCCCTTCGAAGTACAGCACCGTATCGACGATATGCTCGAGCACGCGCGGCCCGGCGATGGCGCCGTCTTTGGTCACGTGGCCGATGAGGAACGTCGGCATGCCCGTGCGTTTGGCGTGGATCATGAGCCTGCCCGAGACCTCGCGCACCTGGCCCACGCTGCCCGGCGCGGACGGAAGTTCCGAGGTGAACATGGTCTGGATGGAATCGATGACCAGGACCTGGGGTTCGAGTCCGTCAGCCGCATGGATGATCTCTTCAAGCTGCGTCTCGGCCAGCACATAGAGGTTATCGGTCTTGACCCCGAGCCGCTGGGCGCGCATCTTGATCTGCGCCGGCGACTCCTCGCCCGAGACATACAGCGCCTTGCCGCGGAGCTCGGAAACTTGTCTCAGCATCTGGAGCACGAGTGTTGACTTGCCGATGCCCGGGTCGCCGCCGATCAGCACCACGGAACCGGAGACGATCCCGCCGCCGAGCACGCGGTCGAGCTCGCCGATCTTCGTGACGAACCGGTCTTCGTCCCGGGCCTGGATCTCTCCCAGAAGGACCGGCTCCGATCCTCCGGAGCGCTTCGCGCTCCCGATGTCCTTGGGCTTCTCCATGCGCTCCTCGACCATGGTGTTCCATGCGCCGCAGTCGGGGCACTTGCCCATCCATCGGGGAGACTGGGAGCCGCAGGACTGGCAAACATATACCGTCTTGGTTTTGGCAGGCTTCATAGAAGAAGTATTTTATGGTTTCGATCCCGGAATGTCAAACGCTATTTGCGCGGGGAGTTACTATCGCGACGGATCAATCGCCGATTCATTCGTGAACTGATACCGGTCTCATCTCTTCCGCATTTGCCGCGGCCAGCGGCAGGTGGACCTTGAACAAACAGCCCCTGCCCTGCTCACTCTCCGCGGTAATATACCCTGCATGTTCTTTGACAATATCATACACGATCGAAAGACCTAATCCGGTGCCCTTTCCCATACCCTTGGTCGTAAAGAACGGCTCGAAGATCTTTGCCCTGGTCGCCGCATCCATGCCAATACCCGTGTCGCTGACCGAAACAGTTGCATACAACCCCGGTTTGCCAAAACCATGGGTACTGATGAATTCACTGTCCAGTTTCATGGTGCCGGTCTCGATGGTGACAGTCCCGCCGTCGGACATGGCGTCCCTCGCGTTCACCAGCAGGTTCATGATGACGCGCTCGATCTGGCTTTTGTCGACCAGCACGAACAGCCGACCGGAGGCAGTTTTTAGCGAAAGCCCGACGCCCTCGCGGAGGAGTCCGGACAACATCTTTTCCATCATCCTGACGATATCGCTCAGGTCCCCTGGCGCGACGTTCGTCACCTGTTTTTTCCCGAAGGCAAGGAGGTTCTGCGTAATATGCGACGCGCGCTCGGTCGCACCCAGGATCTCGTCCACATATTCACGCATGGGGTCGTCCTCGTCTATCTTCATGCGCAGAAGGTTTCCGTAGCCCACGATGGCGGCCAGAATGTTGTTGAAATCATGCGCCACGCCTCCGGCCAGTTTCCCCATAGCCTCCATCTTCTGAACATACCGCAGCTTCCCTTCGAGTGCTTTTCGTTCGGTGATGTCGACGAGCGTTCCGATCACGGAGGGCTGGCCCTCATACTCAAAGCGCGTTGCGTTCATCAGCACCCAGCGCTCCTCGCGGTCTTTTCGAATGATCTTGAACTCGTACTGGAATGGGACTGCATCGGAGGAGAGACGGTCGCGTCCCCGCTCCTGAACGATCCTCTGAAAATCAGGATGAATAATGCTCCAGAAATCCATGGACAGAAGCTCCTCCTGCGTATATCCGGAGATGCGCTCCGTGTTCGGGTTCGCATACAGGATCTTGCCTCCCCTATGGATAAAAATAGCCGAGGGCGTTGTCTGGGCCAGGGTCCGGAACTTCAACTCGCTCTCCCGAAGGGACTCGCGCGAGTGACGCGCTTCGTCGTAGAGCAGGGTGTTCTCGATGGCGATGGCGGCCTGGCCGGCCAGCGTCTCCAAGAGATCAATGTCGCTCTGCAGATAGGGAGCTCCCGTTCCCCGTGCTCCCAGGGTCAGGAAACCCTGCAACTGTCCTTTGGTTATCAGGGGAATGAGCAGTTCGGCATCGATCTTCCGCATGCAGTCATATGCCGCACGGGCCTCAGGTTCGGGCAGCTGTTCCTCCAGTTCTCCCCGAAGAAAGGCGTGCCCGCTCCGCCGGATCCAGTTCGCGACATCGGCGCTGGTGGCGCAGACATCCCCGTCTCTGTCTTGATCGCCGGAGACGTTCCGACGCACCATACTGCCGTCGCGTTCTTTCAGGAAAAGACGGACATTCTCCACCTCCAGGCTCTTTTTCATGCTCTCGATGATATGGCGCAACAGATCATCGCGGTCAAAGATCCTGAGCATCGCATAAATGGAGTCCTTCAGTACCTGCTGGTAGTCATACCGGTGTCCGATAATAATTGTCTTGATCCGCTCCTGCATGCTCCGGTTGAACGATGTGCCGAAGAAGATCAAGCTGATGACGGAAAGTGAACATACTATCGCGAGATTATTGCCGAGAACCGGGGCGAACACATGGAACAGGAGCAGGTGAATACCGCTAAAGACCGCTGAGAGAAAAATGACGGTGACCGTGCGCGATATGGCCAGCCGGATATCGAACAATCGGTAGCGGGTAATGGCATAGAACGTGAGCAGGATCCAGGGCAGGCCGAAATAGGCGCCGAGTCCCGCGGCGATGCCGAACCCCACATACAGCTGTAGAAAGCCGCCGAGGAACGCGCCTCCCGTGCCGAAGATCACGAGGCCGGCAAAGAGGTAGTTCATCTGAACGCGTTGTATGCCAGTCGATCGTTTCCTGGTGCGGTAGTATTCATAGACGACCCACAGGGCCTGGAGCGCCCCGAACAACCGGACCGGGTTCTCCAGGAGACCGGTGTGGTCAACGTAGGGCCGCAGAGAATAGCCGCTTGGCTCCAGCAGATCGGTAAAAAGGCAGAGAACGAGTATGATACTCCAGAAGGGATACAAGAGCAGACCCGCGGTCCGTGCAGCCCGGCTGTTTTCCTGCTTCATGTAATAGATCGCCTGCAGCGCGGCCGTGGGAGCAAACCAACCGATCCAGCTGGCACGGGCAACAAGATCGATGGGCAGCCCCAGTGAGGTCAGTACATACATCTGGGCGGTAAAGAAGGAATATCCTGCCGAGACGAAGGACAGGATCGCAACGGATCTATTCACCCGGCTTTTGCGCGGATTGTGCGTGAGAAGCACGATCCCAAGCAGGACTTCCAGGACGGCCACGACAAATAACGGGTAACCCATCAGTTGAAATACATCCATCAGGACCTCGTCCACTGATTCACTGCGCCTGCGGAAGCACCGGATCAATTACTTCCAGCGTCGTGATCAAGTCTAAATGCTTTTAGTATAACAGATATATCTCCGTTGAGATGGTGTTTCTTCCCTGTAGGTGAGAGCACACATACACCGGGCCGGTAACGAAGACCCCGACAAGGTCATCTTGATGGAATGGAGTAAATCCGTTATCACCACACCATGTCTTCAGCGATTCTTCAACCGGGGAAAATTAATGCTGTCTTTTATTTCATATGTTGTATAATGAGCCGGATGAATCATGTTCGGGATATTTCGAATACTAAATAGACTGTCATCCCCCGCTTGATTCTTGCGGGGGCAGGCCCCGAATCTTGCCCTCGAATGTTGTAATCGGGGGGCTCCTATCGGGATATGGTTTAACATCAGATTCCCCCCGGCTTACAATCATACCGGGGCAGGCTTTAAAACCTTCGGGAATGACCGCCTTAGAATGGCGTCATTTTTTTATTAAGAGACGATTAACAGCTAATTCTTTGGTTGCACAAGTTTAATCCGTTCAATTGACTCTCTCCTCAAATTGTGCTATTAAAAGGGTTGGAATTTTCACATCACAAAACAATTAAGGCGGATATGAAAACATCACTGCTTGCCACATTACGATTCAAAATTGCGTTCTTTATCGTCATCCTGCTTCTTATCACTGCATCCCTTTTTTCTCTTATTACGATCCAGACGATGAACAGGCACATATTGGACGAGGTCATAAAAAGAGCGGAATCCTTATGCAAAAGCATGGCGGCCCTGGCGCCATACAGCATTCTCTCCAGCGATCTGCTGGGCATAGATAATATCGTCTCCAAAGCAAAGGACGCAAATTCCGATGTGGAATACGTTGCAGTCACCAATGCCGAGATGAAGATTCTGGCCCATACCGATGTTGCACGGCGGGGGGAGACATTCGTGCCGTATCCCCGCGACATCTTCAAAGAGAATCAGGACGGCACTCGCGTGTATGAAGTTCAGCCCGCGTCGGAAAAGTTGCTGGAAATCGTTGCCCCTATTCTCTTTGACAACAAACAAATAGGCAATGTCATTATCGGGATCAATAATTCCGTTTTGTACCATGCACGGGCCGAGACCCGGAGAAAGATCCTGGCGGGATTCGGCATTACCCTGCTCCTGGGCATCGGGTGCATCATCGTTCTGTCCTCCGTCATAACGCGGCCCATCAAGGAGCTCACCCGGGGTGTCGATGAACTCAAGCAGGGAAGACAAGCAAGGCTCAGGATCTATTCGCAAGATGAGCTCGGCAATCTGACCGAGAGTTTCAACCGGATGACCGAACTGATCACGGATCAGCAGGCACGGCTCGGCACCTATGCGACGGAACTGGAAGAGGCGTATGTTTCCACGGTCACGGTGCTTTCCGCTGCCATCGATGCCCGCGATCCGTATACACTCGGACATTCCACGCGGGTCGCTCAATTGACCCGTAAGATCGGAGCGGCGATCGGGCTTCCCCATCAGGAGTTGGAAGACCTCGAGATCGCCAGTCTGTTCCACGATGTGGGGAAATTGAAGACTCCCGACTTTGTTCTGCTCAAGGAGGGTCCGCTGGACCCGCAGGAGCATCGCGAGATCGCGAACCACAGCGAGAACGGCGCCGCGATCCTGGGCAGGGCGCCGTCTCTTCAAAAATACATGCCGGCGGTCAGGCACCACCATGAATGGTTCAATGGTGAAGGGTATCCCGACGGCCTCCGGGGGGACGACATCCCGCTCTTTGCGGCCATCATCGCCGTGGCTGACGCCTTCGATGCCATGACATCGGCCCGGCCTTACAAAAGTGCGCTCTCCCGTGAAGAGGCTCTCCGGGAGTTGGCCCTCTTCTCGGGAAGACAGTTCAATCCCCGCCTTGTCGAGGTGTTCCACGAGGTGATCGAGTCCGTTGCCCTGCCTGCAGTTCTCGAGCAAAGGATGACCAATGCGTAACGCTGCCTCATTGACCGTTATGGTGTTCTGCGCCTGTCTTATCGTGTTCGCGCCATCGTGCTCATATATCCGTCGGGTAACTGCCCCGGCCGGACAAGAACATAAAGTCATCGATGATACGGCAAAACAAGCGCAGGCGAACATTGCGCTCGGCGATTACAATAAGGCGCTGGAACTCTACTCGAAAGCGTATGATAAATATCATTACCCGGGAATGAGCAGCGGCTATGCCAGAATAGGCGATCGGATCAGGAATTCAGCGGATACCGCTTATCAGAAAAAGGATTTCTCGGAAGCCGGAAACATCTACAATACCCTGTTCGAAAGCGGCATTACCACCAGGGATTTCTCTCAAGCGTTGTCTTTCGACGATGATTACTTGAACGGGCAGATGAAAGCATGCTCCAAGGCGCTCCTGGAAGCGGGCTTGACATCCTATCGTGAGGGCAAACTGGAAGACGCGATCGCTGTCTGGAAAAAAGCACTGGTATTCGATCGTGACAACATGGACATAAAGAATATGATCGATACCGCCACAACACAGCTTCAGAACCTGAAGAATATAAAATAAAGAACTTTTTTGATCCGGTAATTCACACTTTTCCGTCCAGATACTTCCTTCTTTTCCCTTCCGGGAACCTTTCAATGGCATAGCGCAGCATAGTCCGCGGCATTTTCTTATAGTGCTGTTGAAGAAACTTTTCCTCTGCGGCTATATCACGCTTCCCCACCTCACGCAGCATCCATCCCACCGCCTTGTGAAGAAGATCGTGATCGTCCGTCAGCAGGACCTTCGCGATCCCGAGCGAGTCATCAAAATCGTTCTGCCTGATGAACGCAAACGTCGATAGGATGGCTATCCGCCGCTTCCACAGGTCCTTTGATTTCGCGAACGCATAGAGCGGCTTCCTGCTCTTGTCCCAGAGATGTGACCCGACGATATTCGGGGCCGACAGGTCCACGAGGTCCCAGTTGTTGATGTACTTTGTATTCTTGAGATAAAGGCTGAAGATTTTCTTTTTCAGGGCGTCATTGCCCCTGGCATATGCACTGACCAGCATAAGAAGCGCAAGCAGGCGTTCCTCATGAACGGTTGAGGCAAGCAGCGTCGTGATCTCGCCGAGCGGCGTGTCAGAAAATTCCTTTGCCACCCTCCGGATGTCCGGGACCACGACCCCGAGGAAGATGTCCCCTTCCCCGTACTCGCCCGTCCCGGTCTTGAAGAACCCCTGAAGGACCTTTGCCTTCTCTCTGCTCGCCAACTGTCGTAAACGTTTTCTGATTTTTTGCGCGGTCATGGAATGTTTTGAGAATTCGTCATAGTATTTCTTGAAGCATGATATAGGTTAGCAGAATACAGGACCTGCGTGGATTGCAAATTTACCGGTTCCGTTCCTTTACAACCCGATCCATTTCGCGTTTAGCTTCATTTGCCTTTATCGTATCACGCTTGTCAAAGGACTTCTTGCCCTTGGCGAGCCCAATCAGCACCTTGGCTCTGCCGCGTACGAAATAGATCTTGAGCGGGATGAGCGTGAATCCCTTCTGCGACATCTTCCAGGTAAGCTTGCGGATCTCTTCTTTATGCAGCAGGAGCTTGCGCGTCCGGAGCGGCTCGTGGTTCGCCAGGTTGCCGTGGGTATAGGGACTGATGTTCGCGTTGAACAGGTACATCTCTTCATTCTTGACCATGGCATAGCTGTCTGTCAGGTTCGCGTGACCCAGGCGCAGGGACTTCACCTCCGTGCCCTGAAGCGCGATGCCGGCCTCGACGGTTTCTTCGACGAAGTAGTCGTGGAATGCCTTGCGGTTCGTCGCGACCGCGTTGTCCTTTTTCTTTTCTGTCATGACGCTATGATACACGACACGCCTGCGAGAGGCAATAGCAGAGATATATTGACGGTCAGAGAATCATTTCGAAAGGATCGGTTTTCCGCTAAGGACGTTCAGCATCTCCACGAGCCGGGGTTTTCGCTTGTTCGCCTCTGTCAGGGCCGCCAAATAGGCGGCCCATTCAGCAGCCCTGCCGGGCCCGTCCAGGGCCTGACGCACTTTTTTGAGATAAGCGACGGCCTCGCTGTAAGCGCCGACCTTGGCCTGGGCGATGAGCCCCTCGGCGATCTTTTTCCAGATGGCAATAGCCCTGTCGGGGTATTTGTGAGCAATAGCGCTCGCCACCTCGTCGTCTCGATGCGATCCGAACCAGGCGTTTGCTCTCTGTTTCTGAATGTCATACCAGCGCAAAACATCATCAATGCGCTTCTCGCTAATGGCGATATCTATCAAAGTGTCAGCGAAAGGCGGCTTTTCACGACGGGGCTTTTCAGGTTTCCCGAAACCGGTGTCAGGCAAGGGCCAACCGGCCTTATCACCCGGATAGACGCCCGTTTCCAAAAATTCCAGGCAAGCGCCCCGGACCTTGGGCCCAAACCTTGCTTTTTCAGCGGCAACCTGAAGCTCCTCGAAGGTTTTCAGGCCTGGCTGTTCAAAGAAGTCATCAGCACGGAGCGCCGCGGCGAACGGCCAATCTTTCTTCCGCTGCCGGAGCTCCAGCAGTTCCTTCTTCAGGGAGGACGCAATACCCGGTAATTTATTCTGTGTTGCCGTCACCCCTTTGCGAATCCACTCTTCAGCCTCGGTCGTGCGGCCTGCCTTGCGGAGTTTTCTTACCAAACGCTCATAGCTTCCGGTCGCTTCCGCCTCCCGTAAACACAGGCCAATGGCTTCATCTGCTCGTCCAGCATTCTCCATAGCCCGGATAACTTCGCCGGATAAGCGATCACGATTGTAATCACGGGAAAAAGCCCCTTCTCCCGTTTCAGGTTTCATAGCTCGAAGCCTTGCAAGAAGACGGTCTGCCAGCTCGCTCCACGCCTTTTTCCCAAATCTGCGCTGCAGGAACTCATCTGCCCCGCTGCAAAGATCGTAATCGTCCCTCAGAACGAAATCAACAGCCCATTCCAGCTTGTCCGTATCAGACAGTGAGCATTTCGCAAGGGCCTTAAAAACGATCGGCATGGTTTCGGAGAGCTCGGTCGCTGTCTCACCTTCGTCGTGAGATTGCTCAACCTGTTCAATGCCTTTCACAAAAAGCTTCTCCCCCAGCCGCACCACGTCGTCCGGACAACCCTCGTCGAGAAGCCGCTGAAGCCCATCGCGTACAGGCGAATAGTCGGGCGTGTGCCCGGTGTGCTTCCAGTAGTTGCGCCATGCCGGCTCGCTGCTGATCATGACGATGGCTTTCGTAACGGACTTGGTCAGCGCGGCGCAGTCCTTTTTCCCCGGTGTTGGTCGAGCAAATCCTAATTCCTTCTTCAGTTCGGGATGTGATTTCAGAATGCCGGAAAGCGTGGCCTGCAATTCCTGCTTCGACTTCTTCTTGAGGGAGGCTTCTATACCTGCAAGCACGCGCTCCGCTTCCGGGATGAGGTCATCGTCTTCATATTCTTCATCGTCTTCATCAAAATCAACGTTATCCTCATCATCTTCCCATGCAAGAGACGCATCCTCCAACAAAGAGAACCTGTCGTCATCCGCGTTAGCCAACGGCACATCGGCTTTCTTCTTTAAGCGGTCAAGATATTCAAGCACCACCGCGACAGCGTGCTTGCAGGTCCCCTCGTAGGGGCAGGAGCAGTCCGACGAAAGCCGCCCCTTTTCGAGCGCCGCCTTTGTCGCATAGTTTCTCGAGCCCCGCACCCAGGCGAGCAGACCGCCATCGGAGGTACGGGCCAGGTCCCGCACGGCGCCGCTCTTTTGATACGATGTCCCGCGGGATACGATCTTTGTTCCAGCCCAGGCTTCAAGATCGGCCCAGGTGAGCTCAGACAGTGTTTTCTTGGCGCGCTTGCTCATATGCTCATATCAATGGCGTTGTTTTCAAATTTGAGTTGGAACAAATATAATTCAAGTAGTGGCGGAAATAACCAATGTATAGCTTCTCGTTTGTTGCGCCTACTTATCTGCTATTGCCACGAAACTGAACGCCGCCGTGAGGGGCGCGTTTCTTAGCGACCCTCTCGACGGCGTGGTTCGGATCATGTGTCGGATTTCGCTCTGCTCTACCCTCCCTACGAAACTTGGCGTTACTTGTTTCCTTCTTTATCTCTTTTATTACTTCTTTTTTTTCTTCATTCGTTCCCACCAAGAAACGTGCCCGGGAGTGAATATATCATCATTCAACCTGTCAACGACATACCCTTTTGATGCCAAGTAATCGGAGAAAGCCTGCCCTTTAGCTGACAGAGTATAAATGTCGCCGACTATTTCGACATATCGTCGAAGCCTAAAAGGTTCAAGGAAAATTCTGCCAGGAGAAGACGACATTATCGGAAACATAGCCTTGAAATGCCCTTCTATATAGATTTGATTTTTGGGTTCAATAGGGCGTGTAACCTTAGGTATTGCCATTATCGCGCAGAGAGCGGCATGTTCATCTAAACCTTCAAAAATGTCAATTACAGCATCGAACTCTCCGCGGTACAGCTCGGGCAGGCCACTCGTAATTGATTGCAGGGTTTTTTTGAGATTTTCTTCGTACTTTGCTTTACCTTCAATTGTGTTTTCATACTTCAGGATTCGGAAGTGGGCAACGTCAAATGGAATATCACTATATTCGTCATGTGTGATCATTATAGTTCTGTTTCTTTTCAGAGTATGCGCAACACCTAGTTCATAGAAACAGTTTGCATTACGCCCAGAGATATCAACGATCACGATTGACGATTGTTCGACCGCAGTAATGATGTCATCGAATACTGGATTGGCTGAAAATATTTCGTCAGCGCGTTGAATTCGAAAACCGAAAGACTCTACCGTGGGTTTTGTACTGTGTTGATAGGCACTCATCGCTACTTCATCACTAAAAGGAATTACCATGAAAACGGTATCACTCATTTGGACATTCTCCAAATCTGAAAATATATTAATCTAATGCGACACGTAGCTGGATCATTGCTTGGCCGTGCAGGTGCGAAGAGCATTAATTATAAGTGGTTTTCAATCTATCCTTTCTCAATGTAGCCCCGTCCCCAGCAACGAGGACAATTTTCCATTGCTCCCCCACAAGAACATGGTTTGCCTAGAAATGTTACCTTGAATGGATCGTGAACAAATTCCGGAGACTTGGGTGGATCAATAGCCTTTTCCTTCTTTAAATGAACTACGAAGGAACCATTGCTATCCCTGGTTAGAACCGAACCAGGGTTTTTTCTTTGCTATTTCTGAGGCTTCTTTAAAATTCACGGTCGCACCTCATTGGATTCGAGCGTTACTGTATCCATGCCTGAACAGCTAAGCGTCTCTCCTTTCGTAAATAAGCATTGAAGAATCATTAAGCCCCGCCTCAACTATTGGAGTCATGCCAGAAATGTAAGATTGCAAATCTATGATGAGGCTAACGAGTGGTTGAAGTTGAAGATGCCAATTATTCTTTTCAAAAATTGCAGTAGTAAAGGCATCTGAGTCACCCGGAAGACAATCATGTTCAACTGCAATATCTAGATCGCTATCTGGTCTTTCGTTGCCGCGAATGCGACTTCCAAAGAGCCACACTCGCTTGACTATGGGTTGAGATTTAGCCCAGGTTCTGATTGCCTCAATATCAGCGTCCATTACCATACTATATCGCCTAATGCCTGAGTTGAGCCGCCCCGGGTGAGTGGCGGCGCAGCCGTTCGTCTCTACCTGTCGTGGTTGGCAATCCTCGGCTTAAACCCGTCAACAGCAATGTTTTCTTGGTCCAAACTTACCTGGATACCGTCCTTCCATCCCTTACTTAGACTGAACCAGCTTGCGGCCACTTACTCTGAAATCTATATTTACGCCAGATGCTCGGTGAGAGGGCCGTCGCTAGGCACTGCTGAACTCATAGGTTAGATCTTTTCCCTCAGAACCTGTCCCTCGCAATTTCTGTCTTACGTTGACTTCAAACTAAACTACGGATCCTATCAAAATCTTGCGTAAAGGGCTAACCCTTTTTTAAATTGCCCCCTCAATTATGGCACCCAGAAGAATGTCAACTTCTCAGCATACTTACCGCCCGGCGGTGTATACTTGACTTCATAAGGGGGAAAGACTTTGTCTGGAATAAATCCCTCTTTGAGCAGCCAATCAATAATTTCTTTTAATTCACCACTTTTTAATCTTACTATGGAACCTTTAGCTATATAGAAACCTTGCGTCGTTTTTAATCTGTTTGCAAACTTTGAAGTACTTAGCCAACTCATGATTTCTTTCTGTCTCTCGGTAGGCCAAACTATCTTAGCCATCATTGCCTCTGCCCGCTTTTGTACCCAATTCACGTCCTGGGGATTTTGATCATTCACCTCGTCGTCAGATACCCTATAGTCCGTGTCATCAGGAGAGAGAAAAAAGTATTCCCATGCTGAGCTGTCAGCATCGTTTATCCAAGACACCCAATCCTCCGTAGCTGAGGTGTCACCGCCTCCTAAATAATCGTCATCATCGTCGAGCATACTCACCACCCTATCTGAAAACTGCCACCTTTGGATGAAGGCAAATCACACAAAAAACCTATGCCTTGAAACATCTCATGCGAAACCATCTGCGCGAGCATCAGAACCAGTTATTGACTATGGGGGATAGTAAACACCTAAAAACAAGCCCCATAGTAAAGCACGGATTTTTGTTGTTTACTCGTTTAGCAAGGAACGTGCCATCGACACTCTTGACAATAAGTGTTTATATGAACGGGACTGTATCATCGCTTTCCTGTAAAGTCAACACCCGCAAAGGGTCACCCATTTGAAGGCTCCCTGTCAAGTGAAAAAACCCACCCTGTGACGAAAAAATGAAATTATCTCGTCGATGTTTTTCCGCAGTCAGCAACATCCATACAATTGCCGTAGTTTCATTCTGTT